>JABFSL010000131.1 GCA_013140605.1 Anaerolineales bacterium | reverse complement strand
TACGCCTCTGTGATTTGAGTGACCCTATCCTGTAGTCCATTCCAGTGGGGCAGGGCAATGGCAAGCGCGTCGCTTGTAATGGACTGAGCGACATTTTCAAGGATAATTAACTGACCGCTACTAATTAATTCCTTAAGCGCTTCCTCTGCAATGGAAGACTCCAGACGCGATTTTGTAACCATTTCCTTCAAAGGTGCGGCATTGAGCGCCAGCGCGGCTTCGAACAAAATATCCACGGGCGAGCCTTGCGTGAGAGATTCGAGTGATTTGAGAACCTTTTCATCGAAGCGTTTGTGTCTGCCTTTGGGTTGATGGTCAATCACCACTCCGCCGCCGAGTGTTTCGCTGGGAGATGGACGGCGCAGGATGTATCTGTCACCACGTACAGTGACAACTGGATCGCGCAGTTCAAGTTGAATCCAGCCTTCTTCTCCAGGCAGTAATTCTTCAGTTCCAAGTAGACGTAGTGTCGCAATGGTTTCACTTGCGCTGACAAAGAATTTCACTTCGCTGGAATGTTTTAGGGAAGATGTAGCATCTTTCAGTAAACGAAAACGCGCGTCAATTCTTCTCGTGGCTTGATATTGGTTCGGGTTCCTTCGGACAACCACTTCGCCGCGCTGGATCAAGTCTGTGTCTACACCGGAGATATTCACAGCTGTGCGTGAACCGGGTACGGCGGTCTCTTCTTTTTTCTTGTGAGTCTGCAGACCGCGGATTCGTCCCAATTGACCCGAAGGCAAAATTTCCACTTCATCGCCAACGGATAGATGTCCATCGCTGAGTGTACCTGTGACGACTGTCCCAAATCCGCTCATGCTGAAAACACGGTCAATCGGCAGGCGCGGACGGTTTAGGTCAAGCCGCGCGGGTTTGTCTTCCAATATTTTACTGAGGCTGGCGATGAGGGTGTCGAGTCCTGTTTTGTTTTTTGCGGAGACTCGCAGAATGGGCGCGTCGCGCAGGACGGTGTCGCTGACAGCACCACGAATGTCAATTTCCAAAAGATCAAGCCAGGCTGGGTCTGAGGCGAGGTCTGTTTTTGTCAGAACAATTAATCCAGCGGGAATCTGTAATAGATCCAGTATCGCAAGATGTTCCTTCGTCTGCGGCATTACGCCTTCGTCTGCGGCGATGACGAGCAAGGCTGCGTCAATTCCCCCGATGCCCGATAACATGTTTTCGATGAAGTCGCGATGACCAGGCACATCCACAATGCCCACTTCTTCGCCGTTGGGAAGTGTGAGCCAACCAAAGCCAAGTTCGATGGTCATCTCGCGGGACTGCTCTTCTTTGAGACGATCTGGATGCGTGCCTGTGAGCGCCGCAATCAGCGTGGACTTTCCGTGATCTACGTGACCTGCTGTACCGATAACTCGCATGATTTTATTTTAACCACAATGTTGACGGAATGCGGACTTCAGTCCGTATGGCAAGGCGGTGCAGACTAAAGTCCGCATTCCTATTTTTTGGGTTTCTTACCATGACCCATGATGCGCTGGTAGGATGTCATCCATTCATGCACCACGTTCATGAGTTCCTGTAATTCTTTTTCAGTGGTGTCGGTGGTCTGATGCAATTGATCTTGAATGACTTGCAGGGCGTCCGTGATCGGCGGGATGCGCACTTCCGTTTTCACGATGTCCTTGCGAATATCGCGGAACGATTCTTCGTTTGAAAGGCTATAACCCGTCCAGCGTTTTTGATCATCTGACTTGAAGCTGACCCATTCCTGCCTGAGGCGATCTTCGGCGAGGCGCTGCATTTCGGTCACTTCGTTGATGCGGCGTTCCAATTTTGTATTGAGTTCAAGGTAAGCTTCCTGCGCTTTTTTCGCGCCGCGCAAGGCTTCATCCAGATTTTGGATGTGCAGGTCCAGGCTGGCGGATTCTTTTTGGAAGGCTTCGGATTTTTCCTTCCATTCCTTCCATGCGCGGTCACGGTCCAATTGCACGATGGCTTGTTGTTCAAGGAAGGCTTTTTGCGCCTGCTTGCGTTCCTGTTCCGATGCAAGTAGTGCTGCAAACCGATTTTCAATATTTTTAAGTCCATCGGCGGTGATGGTGTGTTTATCGCGGTTCTCGTCAATGCGTTTGCGTAGGGCGGTCACTTCACCTTGAATATCCGCGACACGTTTGAGATCGTTCTTGCGGGTTTCCTCCACGGCTTTGACCGCATGTACCGCGTCATCTTTTGTCCGCACAACCTCATCCACGCGCATTTTCAGGTCGCTGAAGTTGGTCAGCACGCGCTGCACTTCGCCATCCCGTGCTTTGATCTGTTTTTTAACATCGGAAAGATCGGTGGCTGTTTTAATTTTCTCAATCGATTTTTGGATCTCGATCAATTCGCCCTTGAAGCGATTTGCGTTTTCACGCTCGGTGACAACTTGCGCTTTTTGATTTTCCTCGATCAGCTTTGTGAATTCACTGCGCTGTCTTGACAGCAGTTTTTCAAATTGTTCGAGACGTTCCGCCGTGGGTGCGATATCCGCGATCTGTTTGCTGAGTGGTTTGATCTGTTTGGAGACAGCCTCGACCGTGGTTTCAAAGGAAGCCAAACGCGCGCTCAATGTTGTCAGGGTGTCTTGATTCTCACGCTGTTGTTTATCCAGCCATTCAAGCCGCTTGAAGATTTGTTCGAATTCCATATTTTGCTCCGATATTTATAGAAAAATATAATTGAAATTATAGCACGCTGATTTACCGGCCGAGATGCTCGAACAGGGAGGGCAGATCCTTGATAAATGGCTGCAATATCTGTGGGAACATTCCCAGGAGGAAGAGACCGATCACGCCCAGCCCGAGCATGGTCATTTGCATCCATGACTCTTTCAACTCCCAGGCTTTATCCTCCTCAACCATCACGAGCACCGCCATTGTACGGGTTGCGCCAATGAGCAATCCCAGCATTCCAAAAAGCGCCCAAAAGGAAAGCACCAAAGATTGTGATGCCAATTCCTGCCATAAAGCCAGCCGGGCAGGAAAACCCGCCAGCAGCGGAAGGCCGGCCATTGATAGATGCGCAAGGATCAATGCCGAAGTTGCAATTGGATAACTGCGCGCAAATCCTTTCACCTCACTGAACTTCAATGAATAGGCTTTCCGTTTAATGATCGAAAGCGCCAAAGCCCATACCGCCAATTCCAATCCGCGCGGGATGAGCAACAAAAAGGTGACATTCACAATTTCAGTGGATCTCAAGCCTATTGCGAGAACGAATAAACCTGTTTCAGCGATGGCCGCATAACCCATCATCCGTCCGATATGTTTTTGCAGGGATGCAAAAACGCCGCCACTCGCCACCATAAAAATCCCCGCGAGTTGAATGGCGCTTGAAAGCTGCGGAGAAGTGCGCAGCCAGGTATAACGGTCTAAAAATCCCAGCCCGAAGATGATCGTAAATGTTGGTAAGACCCAGAGAAGAAAGCCTGCCACATAAGGCGGAGATTCTTCAGTCACCATGGGAATCCAGTTATAGAGCGGAAAGATTCCCAGCAAAAAGGCAAATCCCAAACCGAGCATGGTGCCCGCTTGCAAAGTGGTGTTGATGTCGCCGGGGCTGGCTTCCACGCCTGCCAGCATCCACCCTGAAAAAAGAATGAAGGGCATGGCCAGGGTTTGATAAATAAGAAAACGGATCACACCGCGCCCGGGCTTTTGATAGGTCGGCACCAATAATGGGATCACCAGCATCGCGGCCATCTCAAGCAGTAGCGCGGCGAAGAGGAAAGGTTCCACCGCGATGGATGCGGTCAATAATGCCACAATCATTAATCCGAGCGAAACGAAGCGGTTGGCTGTACCGGATGCCTCCGTGCCAAAGAACCATAATGCGGATAATCCATAAATGATGGCGAGCAGTGGACCGTCTGCGGTGGTCAGCGCAAAACTGCGGCCAAAGAATTCAATGGATGGGGAAATTTTTATCGAGACTGAACCAAGCAGGAGCGCGGTATCGATCGGGAAGAGTAATGCGATGAACGCCAAAAGCGTCGCCACTGTCCCGCCAATAAGGGGTGAAGTCCGCTCACGCAAAAAAAGCAGGATCAATACCCCAGCGATAAATGGAACTACGATCCAGAGAATTGGGGCGCTCACAATTCCTCCTCCGTGTCGTGCGGGAAGGAACCTGCGATCAACAAATAAGAGCCGACAATGCCCAGCCCCAAACTTGTGACTGAAAGCAAGCCTGCGACAAGGATCGAGCTTTCCACTGCGGCGTAAAGGATTTCAAAACCTGTCAACATGGTGAGCAGGCCGAGAGTCACGCGCAGCAAGTTGGAAGTTACTCCCAGATGCACAACGCCCGAGCCAATCAGGAGCAGGCTGCCTGCAATGACCGGCAAGCCCAGCCCGGGGATCAAGGTCTCGATGCGCGGTGTTGAACCGAAGGTGACGAGTACAACAATGGACATCAAGATCAGGCGGAACCATTGTCCGCGCGGCCAGAAAGTTTCTTCCTGTTCATCTTCGGGAGAAGGCAAACTCAAACGCGTCATGCCGAGTGCGGCCACCACCATCCAACCTGTGATGAGTTTTGCGGAGCCCATTACAAATGGCAGGTGTTGAGTCACGAGCCAGAAGGCCGCGATATATTGCACCGCCAGCGCGCCGAGGCTTGCGCGCCAATCCAGGTTGATGAGCATGGCTGTGGATGTGGCAAGGATCACCCCGACTGCGGTCCATGAGATGATATCAATGATCATGCTATGGAAGCCCCTGTGTCAATAACGAAACGAAGATCACCAAAAACAGCAATGTCCACATAATGCCGCCTTCCCCTTCGAGCGTAATGTTGATGGTTTTACTGATCCTTCCAAACACGCGGTATAAAGTCCAGACGCCGCTGTAGATGCTGTCTGTGCGGGATGCTGTGGTATTCACCCAATGGGCGCGGATCGGGTTGAGGATGCGAAAACGCGGTGTCGCCCAAACCAGCCCAAAGGTCAGGAGTGAAACGATGATGGCTTGTACCCATGCGCCGATCTGTAACGCGCCGTCCCAGCCGATAAATCCCAATACCAACTGGATTACCAGCAGCAAAATAATCCCTGTTGGGTAAGCCGCTAACGCCCAGCGCGGCTGTGAGTCAAGCGTATCGCGCCCGGAGGGACGCAGAGCATGGCGGATAAACCCGGCAATGATCAAAGACTGTGCGGCAATGACAAATGGAATGAAGAATCCCAAATTACCAAGCCATGCGCTTGCTGTTAATGAAAAGGGCAGGGAGGAAAGACTCCACGCGCCAATCAACAAGGCGCGGTTTAACCAAACCTGTTGAACCGATGCGAGGAAGAGCGCGCCACCAACCAGAACGAGGGCGCATCCCCATGCGACAGCTCCCAGTGGATTCCCGCTGAGCGCGGCTGTGACGGAGAGGGCGGCCAAACCGATCACCCAATAGGGACGGCCGGTTAATTCATCGGGCGCGCGCAGCCACATCCAGCCGCCATAGAGCGCGGCCATAATGGAAAACCCAAGCAGATATGGAGTGAGCCCGGAGTTTAGACTGCTGGCGGGAATATGTGTAAGCAACACAATGCTGGAGGCCGCTGATATTAATCGAAGCAACGTTCCAAATCCGCGCCTTAATGTGGATTCAGATGAATAGGGCAGGTGCAGGGGAAGCACGCCCAGGCGCAGCCCCGCGGCGATCACAAGATACAAACCCGAACCTGGCGCGATGGTTTGAAAATCAAAACTGCTTCCCTGGGCAATGCTGACAATATTCGCCCATAACAGTAAACCAATACCAAGCGCGCGGGTGAAAAAGGAGGTTACAACTTTTTCGTTATTTGTTGAATTGTCCGCAAATATCAACTGTGTGATCAGTTCGGTCATATCCAGCGCTGCCCACACAAGCAATAATGTCAGCGGATTATCAGCCGTAACCGCCATGATCCCAATGCCGCCAAGCGCGAGACCGCCGGCCCAGTTGAGAGAATTTGCAATGGATGGCCGTGCCACTGATGTGAGCATAATGGATAAGGTCAGTACAACAATGCTTAACGCCAGCGGCCACGAAACCCCATCTGCGCGGAACAAGGGAGGATTTAAAAATAAAGTGTCAGGTTTCCATGATGGCAGTACAAAGTCAAATGGCATTTGAGTCTGCCAAACAAACACACTGACCGTGGCCAATGCCGCCCCGCCCACAGCCGCCAGCCACGAATAGCGTATGTTTTGCTGGGTCACTCGCAGCACGATCAACGCCAGCGCAGATATAAAAAGGAGCAGGCAGGAAATAAAAATCAACATGGGAAAAACAATTGTATCAGTTTTATTGCCGCGCCACTTTGCCCTTTTTTCGTTGGTACAATCAATGCTATGAATTTTAGATATGACGGAATGAGCGGGCTGAGAGGCTTTTTTTTATTTTTGATGGTCTTGCTGACCGCATCCTGCGCCTCTGCACCTGAACTGGTGGCTGCTCCGGTTATCCTGCCGGTATCCATTGTTCCAACGCTGACGCCTTTCCAGCCTTTGGCCTCAACCAATATTGACCCTTACGCGCTGTCCGCAACCCCGCAAGTTGAGTTGACCTTTACTCCCTACCCGACCCAATATGTCCCTGCCCAGGGGCTGCCCGCTACAGCGCAAATCATCCCGCCATCGGATGTCGGCTTGCCCAATATGAATAACCCGTTGACGGGATTGCTCGTTAACGATCCAGCCTCATTGCAGCACAGGCCATTCGCAATAAAAATAGCGAACTCACCGGATTATGTCCGCCCGCAATCCGGGCTGACTCTGGCGGATGTTGTCTATGAATACTACATAGAGTGGGGCGATACGCGTTTTATCGCGGTGTTTTATTCCAATACTCCCACCATGGTCGGCCCTGTGCGTTCGGGACGATTCTTCGATGAGCATGTCACACGCATGTATCACGCCTTCCTTGTATTTAAATCTGCTGACCCGCGTGAGTTAAACTATTTGAAGGAAAGCGACCTGAGTGACTTTCTGGTCATTGTGGGGTTTGGCGGCTGTTCCCCTTATTTCACCGGCCCCTATCACCGCGATTCCTACAACAATCAATTTTTTAATGCCACCAAGTGGGCGGCTTGTGCAATCAAAAAAGGCGTGGATAATTCACAGCAAAATTTGCGCGGCGGATTCTTCACGGAGGATATTCCTGACAGCGCATTATCTGTCAAACGCATTTTTTCCTCTTATTCAGAATATAGTTATAACTATTGGGATTACGATCCCGCCACCCATAAATACTTCCGCTATCAGGAAGCGAATGACATGGTAAAGGGAAAGCCGGAAGCGTATACGCCTCTTTCTGACGCTCAAACCGGGCTGCCAGTGACAGCCGAGAATGTGGTTGTGTTGTTTGTCCCGCACATTTATGCAAATTCTTATAATGCGCACGATCAAGTCTTTAACATTGACCTATTGGATTTCGGCAATGCGTATGTTTTTCGCGATGGAGTGTCCATTCCTGCCCAATGGAACCGCGTTGACCCGGACCAGCCTGTTTTGCTAACCGACCTGACTGGCAATCCCATTTACCTGCGGCCAGGGCGGACGTTCTATCAAGTGATGGGGGTGAACTCCATGTATACACAAAACGGGGAAGATTGGCGTTTTGTTTTCCAAACTCCATGAGATAATAGACCTCTTGCATAAGTAGGTGTAAATTAGCCACAGAGCACACAGAGTCTTTTGAGAAGAACCTTTAAAACTCTGTTTTTCTCTGTGATCTCTGTGGCAAAAAGACTTATGCAAGAGGTCAAATGGATTAAAATATCTCCTCGTGTAATAACAACTCCGAAGGAGTGCAATGATTGTAGATTCGAGAAAATTAGCACGATAACCCCGCAGGGGTGTCATGGTTTTCCTGGATAAATTATGTCATCCCTTTGGGATTGGGCATCCCGTAAGGTGAGTTAAAATAGCCGCATTCTCACCATAATGTTTCGCATTTTCCTTTTTAAGTAAGAATTCAATTCACTTTTTGTACAAACCCATGGAAAGCTTCTGATATCCCCGGAGTTCTTATGACTTTCGATCCCGTTTTTCTGAGCAGTTTTACTCTCGTATTGACCGCCTTTGGCGGGGCATTTATTGCCGCGTTATGGATCAGCCTCGTAGTGTGGACATATCGCGACATCCGTTCGCGCGCACGAGACCCGTTGGTGCAGACGCTCGCGGCCTTGCTGGTAGCAGTGTTGAATTTCCCCGGTGTATTGGTCTACCTGATTCTGCGCCCGCAACGAACGCTGGAAGAGGAATATCAACGCACATTGGAAGAGGAAGCCTTGCTTCAAGCCCTTGAGGATCTTCCACTTTGCCCCGGCTGTGAGCGGCGCGTGAAGGAAGACTGGCAGATCTGCCCGAATTGCCATACGAAATTAAAGAAGACTTGTCATAACTGCTCCAAGTTTATGGAATTGTCGTGGAATATTTGTCCATATTGCGGAACGCCTGCGCCCGGTATGCGCTTGGAATCATCCAGCATTGACGATGCCTTGCGCGGATTGAAAATGGGAGATGAGCAAACTGACGTGAAGGTTGAATAAATAACAAGCACCGTCCCGAAGGTTTTGTAATGCAAGCATGTTTACAATTCAAACCTTCGGGACGCTCCACATAAGGCAGATAAATAAATGAAAATAGAATCGATTACATTCCATCATCTCAACATGCCGCTTGTCTCGCCGTTCGAGACATCCTTCGGACGTGAGACAGACCGCGAATGTATTCTCATTACAATTCATTCAGATGGACTGATCGGCTACGGGGAATGTGTCGCTTCACGTGACCCTGGCTACAACTATGAGACTACCGGTACGGCGCTTCATATTCTCAAGGATTTCATCACCCCGTTAATTCTTGGAAAAGATATCAAAGACGCTTTGGATTTTCAGGAACGAGTCTCAGGTATTCGCGGACATCATCTCGCGAAGGCGGGTGTGGAAATGGCGTTATGGGATCTGCTTGGGAAACGCGAAGGCAAATCTCTGCGTGAAATGCTGGGAGGCGTGCGCGAAAAAGTCGAAGTGGGAGTCTCCATCGGGATTCAAGAATCAGCTCACAGTTTGGTGCGAAGCGCGGCGGATTATGTTCAGCAGGGATATGCGCGGGTGAAGATCAAGATCAAACCAGGCAGGGATATCAAAGATGCGTCCGCCGTTCGACAGGAATTTCCAAACCTTCGTTTGCAGGTGGATGCGAATTCCGCGTATACGTTGGACGATGCGAAGATTCTCAAACCGCTCGATAAATTAAATTTATTGTTGATCGAACAACCTTTGTTTGAAGATGATATTTGGGATCATCATAAATTGCAGGAACAATTTGAAACGCCGATCTGTTTGGATGAAAGCATCCTCACGCCGCGACATGCGCGTTATGCAATTGAGATGAATGCCTGCCGTGTGATCAACATCAAGGCGGGTAGACTTGGCGGGTTGAGTCAGGGTGTGATGGTGCATGATCTTTGCAAAGAAGTTTCGATGCCCGTTTGGTGCGGAGGAATGTTGGAAACAGGCGTTGGCCGTGCTTCGAATCTTGCACTGGCTTCTCTTTCAAATTTTGTGTTGCCCGGAGATATTTCTGCATCTGACCGTTATTATGCGCGCGATATTACGAACGAACGTTTTGTCTTGAATTCAGATTCAACCATTGATGTGCCAAGTGGCGCAGGCTTGGGCGTGACGATTGACGAAGAAGCGTTGAGGGAATTTACTCTGGCTGAGATGTCGTTTTCTGAAAATTCATAATGCATTAAAATAAATCAATATAATTTGTTTCTGATAACGAGGCGTATAAAAACGCCTCGCATTTATTCCTGAACACATAGAAGAACGTATCATGCAAATCTTGTTATTCAAACAAAAAATAAAAAGAAATTTCAGTTTCCTTTTTGCAGGGATTTTTTTATTGTCTGCCTGTCAGCCTGCTTTGTGGGGCACACCTCCGCCACCGCCCACGCCTATTTTGCCGACAGCAACTTTTACTTTGCCGCCGCCAACTCTCACATCAACATTCACTCCGCTCCCGCCAACATTCACGCCCATGCCTGTTGTGATTGATCAAACCTTGTTATGGGCCAGTCCTGCGGTTCCAGCTCAATTACGTGAAATGCTTTTGCAAAATGGATTTCAAATTTCAGAATTAAAACAGGCATCGGTCAACCATTTTGTGGATGTAGTCCAACCAGTTGACAATTCTCGCAATACTTCCATTTGGACTTATGCGCTCGTTGCGCCATTTCCAACTTTGGTGGATGATGTCACCTCGCAGGATTTACGTTCTGCATGGAGCGCTTCTTCTTCCGCGCCGTTTGCTGGGATTCCGCTTCTGATGGAAGAATCTACGCTGATGACATTCTCCGCGCTTTGGGGTGAGCCAGCGGATGGCGCTGTGCAAATTGTCTCAGCGGATGAATTGCTTGATACCGCATGGAATCAAATGCCAGCCTGGGCCATTATTCCATTTGAGTCGATTGAACCAAAATGGAAAGTGTTGATGATAGATGGGCAATCCCCAATTCAAAAGGGATTTGACCCGAGAGTCTATCCGCTGATCGCAACTTATCAATTGACATGTGCTGACCCTTGCTCCGATCCGAAAGATCTGTCATTTCAGAATCGAAACCCGAATAAACTGGCAACTGTGATCCTGACTGGTGTCACGGCATTAGTCCGCGCCACGGCGGCGACGATGGATGCGAAGGGAATCCTCTATCCCGGCGAAGCGATCCGCGAAATTCTACTGGAAGCGGATATTACTCATATCAACAATGAAGTCCCGTTTTACAGCCATTGTCCATCACCGGACGCAAATCAGGAAACGCTGGTGTTTTGCAGCGCGCCGCGCTACATCCAATTGTTGACCGATATTGGCACGGATGTCATGGAACTTTCGGGCGACCACTTCGCTGATTACGGTCAGGATGCCATGTTCGAAACCATTGATATTTATAAGGAAAATAAAATCCCCTATTATGGCGGCGGACTTAACATTGATGAAGGCAGCAAACCTTTGTTGCTTGAGGTGAATGGAAATAAGTTGATGTTCATCGGCTGCAACTATAAGGAAGGCTACTCCACCGCTACTGATACCGTGCCTGGTTCCGTTCCCTGTAATTTTGAATACATGACCGAACAGATCGCGGCTTATCGCGCTCAGGGTTATTTGCCGATCTCCACTTTTCAATATCACGAATACGAAATTGCTGAAGCCACCTCGCAGCAGCAAATCGATTTCCGTGTGATGGCCGATGCGGGTGCGGTGGTTGTCAGCGGCAGTCAGGCGCATGTGCCGCAGGTGATGGAGTTTTATGCGGATGCGTTCATTCATTACGGTTTGGGAAATTTATTTTTCGATCAAGTCTCAAAAACTGGGCGAAGCCCGAAACAAAATGAATTCATTGACCGCCATATTTTTTATGACGGCCGCTATCTTGGTGTTGAATTGGTGACGGCATTCCTTGAAGATTATGCGCGTCCGCGTTTTATGACGCCTGCCGAGCGCGATAAATTTCTGCTTGAATATTTCACCAAAAGCGGCTGGGATTTTTTACAGGCTGGGCAATAAACTAATGTCGTTGCGAGGAGCGCACTTGTTCTTCGCGACGAAGCAACCTCCAAATAAATTGGGGTTGCTTCGTCAGGCTAAAGCCCTCCTCGCAACGACGAAGTTAAGAGAGACTCTCCATGAAAAAAATATTTATAACCATACTTCTTATTTCAATTCTTGCATCCTGCGCTCCTGCTGAAACCATAACACCAACGCCTTCGCCAATTCCACCTGCGCCTACAACAATAAGCGCACCCATGCCCGATGCGCTGTGGGTGAGTCCCGCTGTCCCTGCGGATCTTTTGGAACTCGCGCAAACGTGGGACATTCCGCGCACCGATGATCCGTCGCTTGCCACGCAAAAATTGGATATCGCCGACGCAGGCGCTTTGTGGATTTACGCCCTCGTTGCGCCTTTCCCAACTGTGACAGATGGCGTGACCAACCAGGATTTACTTTCGCTGTGGAGCGCTTCTTCCTCTGGACCGTTGGCTGGTCGCGGCTTGCTAATGGCAGAGTCAACTCTGGAGGCGTTCACTGCACTGTGGGGAGAACCAGCTTCGGGCGCAGTCAGGATCGTTTCATCTGATGAGTTGCTTGATACAGCGTGGACAGAGTCTGCGTGGGCGATCATCCCATTTGAAGACATCCAGCCAAAATGGAAAGTATTGAGCGTGGACGGTCAATCTCCAATTCATAAAAATTTTGATGCCGAAATTTATCCGTTGAAAATAAAATTCGGTTTATCGTCAGCATCCTTTGAATTGCCAGAATCGAATCGCGATGAATCCAAACTTGCCACAGTTGTATTGACCGGCGTGACCGCACTTGTGCGCGCCACCGCCGCAACCATGGAATTAAAAGGCGTGACGTATCCTGGCTCGTTGGTAAAAGATTGGCTGGTCGAAGCGGACGTGGCGCATATCAGCAACGAAGTGCCGTTTGATGCGGCCTGCCCAACACCGAATGCCAGCTACACAAATTTGCTTTTATGCAGTGACCCGAAATATCTTGAATTGTTTTTGGATGTCGGCACGGACATTGTCGAATTGACAGGCGACCATTTTGCAGACCGCGGCGTGAACGCCATGCTCGATACGCTTGCGATGTATAAACAAAATAATTTGCCTTATTATGGCGGCGGCGCAAATGCGGAAGAAGCGCGCAAGCCTGTTTTGATGGAAGTGAATGGAAATAAGATCGCGTTCATGGGCTGCAATGGAAAATTGAAATATGCCAAAGCCACGGATTTAATCCCCGGCGCGGCGAATTGTGATTATGATATTTTTGTAGAGCAAATTAAAGAGTTAAAGGCGCAGGGGTATATGGTCATTTTTACATTCCAGCATGAGGAATGTTATTTTGCGGGACCATGTTATACGCACGTGGAAGGTTTTCACAAAGTGGCCGATGCGGGCGCAACCGTTGTCAGCGGCAGTCAGGCGCATTATCCGCACATCATGGAATTTCGCGGCGATTCATTTATTCATTATGGCTTGGGGAATTTATTCTTCGACCAGATGACGTATACACTTCCCGATGGCAAAGTCATTGATGGAACGCGCCGCGAGTTTTTAGACCGCCATGTGTTTTATGACGGCCGTTATCTCGGCATGGAGTTTCTCACAGCAATGTTGGAAGATTACTCTCGTCCACGCCCAATGACTGAAACTGAGCGAAGCGCGTTTTTATCTGAGTATTTTAATTTGAGCGGCTGGCTTGAACTTTCGCCAACACCAGTTCCACAGCCAACAGCCACGCTGACGCCGATCGCATTGCCATAGCGTGATTTGTGCGTCGCACCAGACGGGTCAGATTTTCCTGGTTAATCAGGAAAATCTCCTCTGTTGGTTTTATCTCATTAAGTAAGGTACGACGCACTTATTAATCAAAATAAATATTCAAGTCCGAGCAGTCAAAACGATTTCCACAGTTGGGGAAGGTGACCTTGCAATTCTTTTCGTGCATCTCGGTTCCGCAGCGGTCGCATGTCC
>JABFSL010000020.1 GCA_013140605.1 Anaerolineales bacterium | reverse complement strand
CTCTTGCATAAGTCTTTTTGCCACACACTTGCCCTTCGCATCGCGTCGCGAAGCGAAGCCGATGTGGCGGGCAGTGCCAGGGGAGGTCACAGAGAAAAACAGAGTTTTAAAGGTTCTTCTCAAAAGACTCTGTGTGCTCTGTGGCTAATTTACACCTACTTATGCAAGAGGTCTATTATTTACGATGATCCGCGCAAATTAGCGAAATTCGCGGCTACGATTTTCTGATCGTCAATCTCAACCAAAGGAAACCACCATGAAAACCAAAATCCCAATCTGGGTCAACATCCTGCAAATCGTCATCCTTGCCATCCTAGCCTTCCAAACCTATGCCTGTTACTTCAACCCCAGCCTGCTTTATCCAGGTGTCATAGTCGACTCTGTCACCACAAAAATGATCTACGTTCTCGCGGGTCGCAATGCCGTGATGATGGTCATCTCGATCATCGCGCTTGTTCGCCAGGACCCGCGCTTTTACTCCTTCGCCTTCCTTATGCACAGTCTGCGCGAATTGCAGGATATGTTCATCGTGCCCATGACTGGCGAACCGCTCGCAATCTTCTTTGTATTCCTGATCGTCTTTGTCATTCCTGAAATCACCGCCTATTTCAAACTCAACAAAATGGCAAACGAGTCGAATAAAGTTTAAAAATATTCACCACAGACACGCAGAGACTCAGAGATTACTTCTTTCCAAAAGGAAACATCCATGCAAAGCCCTGTCAAAAAATCATTCGGCCTAACCCAATTCAAACTTTTCCTCGACCTTGCTGTGCTCGCGCTCTTCATCACCGTCAACATCCCGCAACTGACAGGGTTGGCTGGTCACGAATGGGTCAGTTTCGTATTCGCCGCGCCCTTCCTCGTTCACCTCGTCCTCAATTGGAAATGGATCGTCAGCGTCTTCTCGCGTCTCTTCAAGAAGCTGCCGGGTGAAACACGCTTCAATCAAATCTGGGATACGTTGCTGTTCATCATGATGACCCTCGTCATCTTTTCAGGAACCGTCGTCTCCGAAGCCGCCCTGCCTGCGCTCGGCATCCACATCGAAATCGATCCCTTCTGGCGTTCCATCCACACAGGCATGGCAAACCTGCTTATGCTGATGTTTGGCGTCCATCTCACCCTGCATTGGAAATGGATAACCACCAACTTCCGCCGCTACGCGCTGAAAACGAGTTAATCATGAATATCTTCAAAGAATACATCCTTCCCGCCATCGTCTACATCCTCATCGCCGCCGTGCTTATTTTCGGAATGCAATTCATCGCGCAAACTGACTGGGCCGCGGGCGTTCGCGAGACCACCGCCAATACTCCACCCGAAATCGGTCCCGTGCCCGCCACCCTCGTCGAGTTCCTCACCTCCCTCGCCATCTCCACCGTGCGGATGACGCTCTTAATCGGCTTGCCCTTCGCGATCACATCCACCATCCTCAAGCGGACTCAACGCCCCTAACTTGCCGCGCCTCTTTCCCCGCCGAAACCTGATTCTGTTTTCTCAAACATTTTCCTCACCCTAACCCTCTCCCTAATGGAGGGAACTCCCTTCCCCATCGGGGGAAGGGCCGGGGATGAGGGATAAGGAACCTCCCATGACCAAATCCCGCCTTGAAGCATTTAGCGATGGCATGTTCGCCATCATCCTCACCATCCTCGTTCTCGAACTGCATGTCCCCGAATTGGAAAATAATTCCTTTGCCGCGTTCAGCGCGGGACTCATCGAACTCGCGCCGAAGTTTTTTGCTTTCCTATTCAGTTTCTTCATCATCGCCATCTTTTGGGTGAACCATCATCACATCATTCACCAAATCAAAATAGTGGACACAAAACTGCTCTGGTACAACATCGGGCTGTTATTCTTCTCCAGCCTTTTTCCATTCATCACCGCCTTCATCGGCGACTACATGATGAATCCCTTTGTGGTTGCGCTCTATCCGCTGAACATGGCGCTTTCTTCAGTGATGATTAATGCCCTCTGGAAACACGCCTTTGTAGACAGCAACCTCGCGCCAAACAACCTGACCGCCGAAGAAAAACAAAAACGACTCACTCGGGATCGAATGGCGCTGTTCCTCAACCTTGCATCTGTGGCATTGGCTTTCGTTTGGGTTCCCATTACGTTGTTTATCATGGCGGTAATGCCTTTTGCATTTGTTATCCCTGAATTTTTAGCCAACAAGAAGGAGGAATAATTTGTGAAAAATAAAACCGTGTTGATCACTGGCGCAACCAGCGGAATTGGAAAACAAACCGCACTGGCATTAGCCAAATTAGGCGCACACGTTATCATCACAGGGCGCAGCCAATCCAGCAGAGGATCGGCAGTTGCTGAAATTAAAGAAGCCAGCGGCAATCCAAACATTGACTTGCTCATCGGCGATCTATCAGCGCAGGCAAATGTCCATTCTTTAGCCGGGCAATTCAAGGCGCGATATGAGCGGCTTAATATCCTCATCAACAACGCAGGCTTGGCAGCCTCCAACCGGGAATTGACCGTGGATGGAATTGAATCCAACTTTGCGGTGAATGTGGTTGCGCCATTTTTACTCACCCATTTATTAATGGATTCGCTCAAAGCCGGCATTTCAGCGCGCGTGATTACTTTGATGGGCGGTGATGTTCCCGCCAAATTGGATATGGACAATTTGCAATCTGAGCGTTCCTTCGACAGGTTGAATTCCTATTCGCAATCGAAACTGGCGATGATGGTGATGATGGTTGAATTTGCACAACGCGCGCAAGGCGTGACCATGAATGTCTGTTATCCGGGGCAAGCCAGCACGAACATGACCCGCAGCGTCACCGCCGAAATGCTCCCTGGTTTCATGCGTTTTGCGTTTCCCTTGTTCAAATTAATGACGCGCCCCGATGGCGGCAAGTCTGCGGCGAAGGCATCGCGCTCGTCGGTATATCTTGCTTCTTCGAAAGATGTGGAAGGCGTAAGCGGAAAATATTTTGACACGAACAACAAAATAGCAGACTGGCCGCCCGCTGTTCTTAACACAGCCACCCGCGAAAGACTCTGGTCAATCGTGGAACGGCTTTCCCAAGTGAAATAGAAAAATACGCCAACAAAAAGTTTGAAAGCGCGAAACCCAGAATCCCCGAACTTTCGGGGATTTTCCTTTTTAACCCTTGACAGATATAAATCTGTTTAGTAGTATATCTATATAGATATATATACTGAAAGGAAATAATCATGTCCCTATACATAGTTCTTAAATACATCCATATTCTCTCTGCCATTGCCGCTTTTGGTGCAAACATCACCTACGCCCTGTGGCTTACCCGTGCCGAGAAAAATCCTGAATCCCTCGCCTTCGCGCTGCGAACCGTCAAGCTCATGGATGACTGGATCGCCAACCCAGCTTACATTCTGCTCTTCCCCACTGGCTGGCTGATGGCATCCATTGCCAACTGGCCGTTGACCACGCCCTGGATTCTGACCGCACTTATTTTGTACGGCGTACTTTCCGTGGTTGGTTTGGCGATGTACTCTCCCACTTTGAAGAAGCAAATTGCACTTGCCGAATCTGTTGGCCCCGCATCGCCTGAATACAAAAAAGTTTCCTTCCGCTCGAACGCCATCGGCATGGTGCTCAATATCCTTGTCCTGATCGTCATCTATTTGATGGTCGCCAAGCCAGTATTGTGGAGCTAACATGAAAGTTGCAACCTTCATCAACATTCACAAAGCGCTGGTCACGCCCGTCGTACTCGGGTTGATGTTTGCCTTCAACAATTGGTCAACCGAAGCATTCATCTACCTCGCCATCCACGGCGCATATAGCATCCTCTGGCTCATCAAAGACGCGCTCTTCGCCGACAAACGCTTCGAAGAAAAAGTTCATCCGCTTGTTGGATTGATTTTCATCTTCGTCCCTTTGGCAGGATACTACGCCGCGCCTTATCTGCTCATCAGCCGCCACGTGACGTTGACTCCGCCTCTGACCGCGCTCGTGCTTGCTCTGTACATCTTTGGCATTTTCCTACACTACGTCAGTGACGCGCAAAAGCATTACACCCTGCAAAACAAAAAGGGACTGATCGAAGACGGCTTATTCAGCCGCACTCGCAACCCAAATTATCTCGGCGAGATCATGATCTACGCGGCCTACGCGACGATGTCCATGCACTGGCTGCCCTTCTTAATTTTGAGCGGATGGGTCTTCGGCTTTTTCTTGAGAAACATGCTTGCCAAAGATAAATCATTATCACGCTATCCACAATTTGCAGATTACAAAAAGAAATCTGGATTGTTGTTTCCAAAGTTTTTCTAAGGAGTTCATATGCCTCTCTCTCACGCCATCCTCGGTTTTCTTGAATACAAGCCCATGTCGGGCTATGACTTAAAAAAAATCTTCGATCAATCTGTGGCCCACTTTTGGTCTGCCACGCAGAGTCACATTTATAAGGCTTTGGAAAATCTGGAAAAGGACGGCCTCGTGGAATCGCAGGTCATTCCACAGGAAGGAAAACCCAACAGAAAACAGTACCAGATCACAGATGAAGGAAGAGGCGAGCTGCGTCGCTGGGTGTCCACTCCCCTGCCATTGGAAATTACACGCAAGGCGTGGCTGATCCAAATCTTTTTCGCGCATGGAATTACGAATGAGGATATTGTCGGTTTGTTTGAAAAACGGATCGAAGCCATTCGAGAATATCTAACACAATGCCAGGTTGCACAGGCACACATTGACGAAAATTATGAACAGGTCGGCATCAAACGCCTGCGCGAGTTATGGCAGTTGACTCTTGATTACGGGACCGATTATTACGAAAATGAAATTGCCTGGCTGGAAAAAACTTTGACGCGCGTTCACAAACTGCCCGCAATGGAAATGCCCAAAGGCTCATAATGTCAAAAGCGGTCTTTTTTAGTTTGCCAGCACATGGACATGTCAACCCGTCCCTTTCGCTGGTTGAAGAATTGGTCAAACGCGGAGAGCAGGTTATTTATTACACCAGTCCCGAATTCAAACACAGAGTTGAACAAACTGGAGCGCAGTTCCGTACCTATGGGAAAAAACTGGAACCGTTGAGCAGGGAACTGGAGGGAAAGCATGGAAACCTGATCTATATTTCCGCCTGTTTTTTACAGATGTGCCAGATCATCATTCCCGAAGCGCTCACGCAATTGGAAGCTGATCAACCTGATTACATCCTATATGATTCGATGGCACTCTGGGGCAAAATCATCGCCGCGAAAATGAATCTGCCAGCGGTTTGCTCCATCACCACCTTTGTCATGGGCGCAGGCCAACTGCCCAATCCGCAGATCCTGTTTTCGCTTATCAAAGACATTGCTCATATCGGGCAGTTCAACGATCTCTCCAAACAGGTTGCCAGGGAATTCGATATTGCGCCCATTAGTCTGAAAGAAATGTTTACAAACAAAGCGGACTTGAACATTGTTTACACATCCGCTTTCTTTCAGCCCAACTCTCACCTTCTTAAAGATGGATACAAATTCATCGGACCATCCATTGGCGCGAGAAATGACAAAGACAGCCTTGATTTTCCTGAAAACAAACCGCTGATCTACATTTCACTTGGAACCATTTTCAACAACAATCTTGAATTCTATAACGAATGTTTTAAAGCCTTTGAGAATACAGAGTATCAGGTTGTACTATCGGTTGGGAAGATGATCAACATGGCTGCTTTGAAAAATGTTCCCGCTAATTTTATCGTCCGCCGCCATGTGCCTCAACTGGAAGTTCTCCAAAGGGCAAGTCTGTTCATCACACACGGCGGAATGAACAGCGTGAATGAAGCGCTCTTTTTCGATGTGCCGTTGATCGTGATCCCAATGTCCGCCGACCAGCCCATCGTAGCCAGCCGCGTAAAAGAATTAGGCGCGGGAATTTATCTTGAAAAGAGGAGGGCCAACCATAGAAATTTGAAGAGATTTTCAAAACTAATTCTTGCTGACGAGTCTTATAAAAACAACAGCTGGATTATCGGCGACTCGTTCAGAAAATCTGGCGGTTATCGCCAGGGTGTAGACGAAATTTTTGCTTACAAAAACTTGAGCCTTTGAAAATCGGAGTAACTCATGTCTCGCAAATTGCTTCAAATCTCTCTCATTATTCTGGGACTCGTCCCCACCATCACAGGCGCGTTGACCATGATGGGCATCAATGATCCGCTCTTTGCCGATCTACATTTGCCACACTCGGCATTGCTCGATAGCGACCTGCGTTTTCTTGGCGGGGTCTGGCTGGGACTTGGCATCACGGTCCTCGCAACTGTGAGTTATCTCGAAAAATATTTTGCGGTTTACCGTATTCTGTGGGGCATGATCTTTCTCGGCGGAATTGGGCGCTTGATCTCAATGTTCGTCATCGGCTTACCACCTGTCCCGTTCATCGGATTCACAGTTTTGGAAATTGTCGGCGCGCCGATATTTTTATACTGGCATTATCAGTTGGTAAAAAACATAGACTCTGCCAGCAAGGAGATCGAATGAAGGCATTGCGAGTAACTGGTTACGGCACGCTTGAAGATAATTTGGAATTTCAAAATGTGCCTGTCCCAACGATAAACAACGACGAAGTATTGATAGAGTGCATCAGCGCAAGCATCAACCCACACGATACCAAATTGATCCGCGGCGATTTCAAGAGAATGGAAAAACTAAAATTTCCATATCCAATTGGCGGGGACGTGAGCGGCGTAATTGTAAAAAAGGGCATAAACGTAAAGAACTTTGAAATTGGGGATGAAGTTTTCGGCGTGGTGCAAGGTGCAATCGCGGAGTATGAATCGGTCAACGCGGCGCAGGTTACAAAGAAACCTGTCAACTTATCCTTTTACGAAGCCGCAAGCCTGCCGATAGCGGGTATGACCACTATTCAGGCCTTGCAATACGCCAGCATCAAATCAGGGGACAAAATATTAATCCATGCGGGCTCGGGTGGAGTGGGTTCCTTTGCCATTCAATATGCAAAAGCCAAAGGCGCCTATGTTTACACCACCACAAGCGCAGATAATTGCGCGTGGGTCAAAACGCTGGGCGCAGACGTGGTGATTGATTACAAAAAGGAAAACTACCTCGATATGCTGTCTGATCTTGACATCGTCTATGACACGTTAGGCGGACAATACACCTTTGACGCTTTCAAAATAATCAGGCAGGGCGGCAGGGTCGTGAGCATTCTCCCCTCGGAAATAAACAAGGAAGTAGCCAAAGAACTGGGCATTCCCCCCTTCATGCAATTTGTATTCTCACTTAGGAAAAGCAAAATTGAAGAGTTGAAAAAACAAAAAAACGCTTATTACAGATATTTTTTCGTGAATGTCAGAAAAAAAGAAGACTTGAACGAAATAAAAGAACTTGCTGAAAACCGCAGGATCAAACCTATGATTGAAAAAATATATGCCTTTGACGACTCAAAGCAAGCATTCAAAGATTTAGCAAAAGGACATGCCAAAGGAAAATTGGTCATAAAGATAAAATGAACAGACAAAACATACTCATCACAGGCGTATCCTCAGGCATTGGGCTGGCAATGGCTGAAAGGCTGTTGAATAACGGTTACTTTGTATTCGGAAGCGTACGCCAGGAAAAAGACGCCGAAAGGTTGAAAAAGAAATTGGGGAGTAATTTTCATCCAGTAATTATGGATGTGACGGATTACCCTTCGATTGAGGCGGCTAAAGAAGCGGTGATTCAAAACGCTCACGGCAATGGATTAACCGCATTGATCAACAATTCAGGCATTGTGGTCAGCGGACCTTTGAAATACCTCTCGATGGAAGACCTTGAATATCAATTTCGCGTCAACGTATTTGGACTGGTAAAAGTCACTCAAATATTTTTACCGCTTCTCGGCGGCGAGAAAAACACAATCTACAAACCTGGCACGATCATCAATGTCAGTTCCATTTCTGGCTTGTTCACCCTGCCCTTCATCGTTCCATACAGCACATCCAAACATGCGCTCGAAAGCATCACCGACGGCCTGCGCAGGGAACTGGATATTTACGGCATCAATGTGGTGTCTGTGAATCCAGGGGCGGTCAGGACACCGATCTGGGAAAAAGTAAAAGCCAGCAGAAACGTATTCGCGGGAACTGATTATGCAGGCTTTGAAGGGTACAGCCAAAGACAGATTGAACTCAACGAAAAAGACGCGATCGAACCAGACATCATCGCAAAAACCATTCAGAATATTATCGAAAAGAAGGCGCGCAAACCAAGTTACCTCCTGATGAAGAACGCCCTGGTTTTCAAGTTCATGCTCGCCCTGCCAAAGTCCTTGCAGGACAAAATCATAAATCAAATGAAATATGGCACAAAATAAAAGGAAACAATAAATGACAAACTCAGACAAAACCATCCTCGTTATCGGCGGGACAGGCATGCTCGGCAAGCCTGTTGCCCAACAACTCAAGGCTGACGGATTCAATGTCCGCTTGCTGGCGCGGAATACTGAAAAGGCGCAAAAACTTTTAGGCGATGGATATGAAATCATCAAGGGAGATGTGGATGATCCTGCCGCATTGCGCTCCGCACTGACTGGCGTGGATGGAGTCCACATCAGCTTGAAGGGTGGCCCAACCGAAGCAGATTTCGACCATATGGATCATCTTGCTGTGCGAGACATTGCTCAGGCCGCCAAAGAGTTGGGAGTGGGGCGAGTCACACTCATCTCGGCGTATGCCGTCAGCAAGGAAAAGGCCGATACGCCAGAGAGCAGGTCAAAGCTTAAGGGCGAAGCGGCTCTTAAATCCAGCGGCGTGCCGTATACAATATTCCGCGCTTCATGGTTCATGGAAACCCTGCCGATGTTCGTCCAAGGCAAAAGCATGTCATTGATCGGGAATCAAATCCACCCGCTGCACTGGATCGCGGCGGAAGATTATGCGCGTATGGTTTCCAAGAGTTATCAGAGCGATGAAACGCTCAACAAGGAACTTTACATCTTCGGTCCCGAAGCTTATACGATGGGCGAAGCGATGAAAATTTATGCAAGCATCGCCGCGCCTGATTTGAAAGTTTCTCCTGTTTCCACAAGGATGCTGGCTATTCTTGGAACGCTGACTTTCAATACTGAATGGAAAAGTACGGCAACCCTTATGGGACATTACGAGCGCCACGGTGAAGATGGCTCGCCAGAAGAAGCCGATCGTTTGCTTGGCCGGCCCACAACCACACTTAAGGAATGGTGTAATAAAAGAACCCCCCAACCCGTCAACTCATGAGTTCACTGATATGGCTGGGTTATGCTAAAAAAAATCATCAGCCAAAGGAGAAATCATGGAAGCGAAAGTTACTGTATACGGCGCTTATTGGTGTCCCGATTGCCGCCGCTCGAAAAAGTTTTTGGGTGAAAATTTTATTCCATTCAACTGGGTGGACATTGAGGAAGACAAGGAAGGCGAAGCATTTGTCATTGCAAAGAATGACGGCAAACGAATCATCCCGACCATTGTTTTTGAAGACGACTCTTTTTTGGTGGAACCATCCAATGCGGAGCTTGCGAAAAAGCTCAATTTAAAGACGGAAGCAAAAAAGACATATTACGATTTGATCATCATCGGAGGCGGTCCCGCGGGGTTGACCGCTTCCATCTACGCTTCAAGAGAAGGCGCGGATACGTTGTTGATCGAACGCTCAGGGCTTGGCGGTCAGGCGGGAATCACTGTGGGACTGGATAATTTTCCTGGTTTTCCAGAAGGCATTAGCGGACAGGAATTCGCGGAACGTGTCACCCAGCAGGCCAAACGCTTTGGCGTGGAGATTTTGCAGGCGCAGGATGTTGAAAGACTTGAAGCAGAGGATGGCTATAACGAAGTCTACACTTCTGACGGAAAGCATTATCACGCGCGCGCGGTATTGATCGCATCGGGCGCATCCTACCGCAGGCTGGATATCCCCGGCGAAGATGATTTCATCGGCGCAGGGATTCATTTTTGCGCCACCTGCGATGGTCCATTTTACAAGGGCGCAAAAAATATCGTTGTCGTTGGCGGCGGCAACTCGGCCTGCGAAGAGGGATTGCATCTCACAACTTTTGCCGAGAAAGTCACTCTTCTGGTGCGCGGGGATACGTTAACCGCCAGCCAGATCGCGATAGACAAGATCAACGAGCCAACTTCACGGGTGGAAGTTAAATTCAATGTGGCGGTTGACTCGTTTGAAGGCGAAAACTCCAAACTAAAGAAGATCAATTTTCATGACTCGGTTACTGGTGAAAAAGATGAAATTAAACCTGAAGCAGCCTTTATCTTTATCGGCCAAAAACCCAATACAGAATTCGCAAAAGATTCCGTGAAAACCGACAAGTATGGCTTCATTCTTACTGGACATGATCTGGCCCATGAACAGCCTAAAGGAAAACGTGAGGAGCGCCTTGCGTTTGAAACCAGCATGGCAGGTGTCTTTGCCGCGGGCGATGTGAGGCACGACAGCATCAAACAGGTTGCCTCCGCAGTGGGCGAAGGCGCGGCAGCGGCAATCTCCATCCGCGAGTTCCTGAAACGAAGCTAAATTCAGCCCCTGCAAATTTCTCTCTGTTGACCCAAAGTAGAAATATCACTGTTGTGCACGGCGGTGATATTTCTACTTTTTTCCCTTGACAATTTAGTAAAAATATACTAAATTAGTAAACAAATACTAAATTCAAGGAAAACTCATGTCGCCACGAATCTACAAAGCTTCACAACAAACGAAAAGCAACATCCTTCAAAAAGCGGTTGAACTCTTCAATGAATCGGGCACGGCTTCGATCTCGATGAACGCCCTGGCCGAGTCGCTGGGCATTAGCGCGGGAAATTTGCAATATCACTACAAAAATAAAGGGGAGATTATCCGCGCCATTCTGGAGGAAATGTTCAAGCAGTTCGATGTGATCTATCAACCTTTCGAAGAGCCATTTACACTTACTACATTGCGTCAGATCATGCGTCTCAACTTCGACCTGATCTGGAAATACCGCTTCTTTTATCGCGAGTTTGCGGCGCTGCTTCGCAATGACAAAATCCTTTCAAAACGATACCGTGAAATCCAGGAGCAAAGAGTCGCAGAGCAGGAAGCGCTCATTAAACAGCTGGCAGGCTCGGGCGGAGTCCGAGGCGATCTCAGTCCCGAAGAACTGCATAACGTTGTCATCATCGGCTGGGTCTTGGCAAACACATGGTTGTCCTACATTGAAAGCACGGGACAAAAAATCAATGAAGCCGCGTTGGGGCAGGCGGTTGAATTCATGGTCCAACATTACAAACCATATTTACAAGGTGAAAAATGAAATTATCCCGTCGTGATTTTCTAAGGCTTGGCGGCGTTACGTTGATCGCTGTCGCTGGCGGAGGTGTGATCCATTCTGTTGATCAGGGTGTGTTCAGTGTGGGGCAGGGTGTTGCTTATGAGCCGTGGACAAATTGGCGCGATGCCGACTCACCTACTGAGCGAGTTGTTGCCGCCGGCATTCTCGCTTCGAATCCGCACAACTCCCAGCCGTGGGTTTTCCGCATCATCGACTCAGGCATTGACCTGTTCGCCGTTCCCGAAAGACAGATTGGCACAATTGATCCGTTCCGCCGTGAGATGTATATTGGACTCGGATGTGCTCTGGAAAATATGCGACTCGCCGCCGAAGCGGAAGGCTTCATCGCTACCATCCGCCTCATGCCTGACCCGCGGACTGAGTCGCACGCCGCAAGCATTTCTCTCACCTCAGCATCGCCTGCCATTTCCCCGCTGTGTGAGGCGATTCCAAATCGTCATACGAACCGCGCCGCATATGATACATCCCGTAGTGTTGAAAAGGAAATTTTCAATGGAATAGAGTCACTTGTCACTGAAAACGATGTACGTTTGTTTTGGTTCAAAGATGAATCAGCCCATGCAAAATTTGGGGACGTTGCCATTTCCGCCGCTGAAGCCTTGATCGCCGACGAACAGCAAAGCATGGACAGCCATCTCTGGTGGCGGCAGGATTGGGACAAGCTGCAGGAATCTGCTGATGGCATCACACTCGACGCACAGGGACTCGGTTCGGTCATTACACCGCTTGCAAAATTTATGCCTGACCTTTCACGCCAGTCGAACGATGAGGCCTTTGTAAAAAATGTGCGCGAGATCATGGTTTCCACGGCTTCTGCGTTTGGCATTCTCGCCGTCCGCGACGGCATGGACAATGCCCAGCGCCTGCAATGCGGGCAAGTCTGGCAGCGCATCCATTTATGGGGAACGACTCAGGGACTCGCCATGCAGCCGCTCAATCAAATCTGCGAGCGCGCGGATCGGGAACGCCAGCTTGGAATCGAGCCTGCGTTTGGAAAAGCCGTGGCTGATTTAATTGGCGATGAACAATGGAATGCCATCATGCCGTTTCGGTTGGGCTATCCCACCGTTGATGCGTTGCTCAGTCCGCGCCGTGGATTGGATAAGGTGATTGGATAAATAATTTGGATTGCAGACTTTAGTCTGCAATTTACTGCAAAAAAGCGGACTGATGAAAATTAAAAAAAATAATATCGTAACAATGTGTAGTCGGCGTTCTCAAACGCCGACGGACACGTTAGAGAACGTGTCTTACACAAAACATTATGGTAACAATTAATTAAAAACCATAAGTCCGCATTCCGTAAAATTAATAAGGATAAAACACAATGAAAAATTTACTCAAACTCGAAGAACTGTTCATGTTCGCCCTCACCATCTTTCTCTTCTCGAAGCTGGATTTTGTCTGGTGGTGGTATCCCGCGCTTTTATTTACACCTGACCTGAGTATGCTTGGCTACCTCATCAGCCCGCAGATCGGCGCAGCGACATATAACTTTATCCACGTCAAAGCATTGGGTATCAGCATCTTTGTTTTGGGAATCATCCTTGCAAACCAACCTGTTCAATTGGCAGGGTTGATCTTATTTGGTCACTCCAGCATGGATCGTATTTTAGGATACGGCTTGAAGTATCCAGATGCTTTCAAGCACACTCACTTGGGAATGATTGGCGAAGTATGAAAACCACAAAATCAAATTTGCCAGACGCCTCCCTGCTGAAAAATCTTCCTCACGATTATTTGGATAGTTATTCCGCCGTACTCTCCACAACTGATTTATCCATCGAGCAGGTTGGCAAATCCTTCTTTACATCGGGGCCCGCTTGGGTCGGCTGGCTCTTCGCGCTCCGTAACAGCGTAGTCTCACTGCTTGGGTTGAAGACATCAGGCGCGGGGGAGCGGGATGCGCTCCTTCAGGGCTTCAAATGCGAGGTCGGCGAAAGAGTCGGCTTGTTCAAAGTCTTTGCCAAAAACGAAAACGAGATCATTTTGGGTGAAGACGACAAACATCTCGATTTTCGCGTCTCGTTGTTTCTTGATAGGCAAAACAATAAACTCATGGTTTCGACGATTGTCAAAATCCATAACTGGCTGGGCAGGTTATATTTCCTGCCCGTCAAGCCGTTTCATAAATTGATTGTCCCAACGATGATGAAGGGAATGGTAAAACAGTTGATAAAATAGGGAGACAACTCAACTCATAAAAAGGAATCAACTCATGAAATACTTTATCACTGGCGCAACAGGTTTTATCGGTGGACGGCTGGCCCGTCAACTACGGGAAGCGGGGCATGATGTCATTGCCGTTGTACGGAATCCTGCCAAGGCGCAGGATCTTGCTCAATTGGGTGTGACCCTGCATCAGGGCGATGTGATCGAAAAAGAGTCCATGCGAAAACCCATGACTGGCGTGGATGGAGTCTTCCATGTGGCAGGCTGGTATAAAGTCGGTGTGCGCGATAAGAGTCAGGCGTATGCCATCAACGTGGAGGGCACGCGCAATGTGCTTGAGTTGATGAAGGAACTCAAAATCTCCAAAGGTGTATACACCAGCACGCTCGCCGTCAACTCGGATACGCATGGGGTTGAAGCCGATGAAAATTATCACTTCACTGGAAAACATATCAGCGTGTACGATCAGACAAAATCAGATGCACATGACATTGCCGTGAAAATGATCAAGGAAGGTTTGCCGCTCGTCATTGTGCAGCCTGGCCTCGTGTATGGACCTGGCGATACAAGCAGCGTCCGCGTTTCATTGATCCAATATCTGAAAAAGCAATTGCCCGTCATGCCCAAACAAACCGCCTTCTCCTGGGCGCACGTGGATGACATCGCTCACGCGCATTGGCTGGCCATGGAAAAAGGCAAAGTTGGCGAGAGCTATAATATTTGCGGCCCAACATATACATTTACCGATACGCTTGGAATCGCAAAAGATATTACAGGCATCCGCCTGCCGATGGCCGTGCCCGCAGGCATGATCCGTGTCATGTCTGCGATGATGTATGTGTTCGACAATTTCATTCCTGTCCCTGAAAGTTATACTGGCGAGGGCTTGCGCACCATCGCGGGCGTTACCTACATTGGAAATAACAGCAAGGCCAAACGTGAACTTGGATACAATCCGCGCCCGCTAAAGGAAGGCCTTACTGAAACCTTGAAGCATGAAATGAAATTACTCGGGATGTAACATGAAATCCATTCATCTCGGAAAATTGTTCGGCCTGCAAATTGGCATTTTGCCGCTGGCGTTCGTTGGGACATTGACTCTGTGGATCGTGTTCACCGTCATTGCACGTTCTGGATTCAATATTCCATTCAGTGAATCGCTTCTGATGGGATTCATTGCCACGCTTCTGCACTGGACCTTTGAGCTGGTCCACAGCCTGGGCCATGCCTACGCTGCCAAACGGACTGGCTACCCAATGACAGGAATCACCTTTGGGGCGCTGGCCATCTTTGCGATCACCCGCTATCCAAAAGATGAGCCAGAACTGCCGCCGTCAATTCACATCCGCCGCGCATTGGGTGGGCCGATCATCAACGGATTATTGTCCATTATTTTCCTTCTGCTCCTCCCCTTCTGGTCAGGGAATTGGTTTTGGCTCGGCATGTTTGCTTTATTTGAAAATTTGTTTGTTTACACCCTGCAAGTTTTCGTCCCGTTTGGATTTAATGACGGCAGTACAGTTTTGAGAAACTTGCGAAGGAAATCTTCCTGAAAAGCAATGACCTTCGGCGTTCTTGTCTGTGACGCTTGGCACTACACCCAATTGTAGGAAAACGACATAATCAGGCAGGCGGGCTATCCCGCTAATTACTGTCTAACTTCTCAAGTAAATAAAGGAGACTGAATGCCAGCTAAAGGTTGGATCGAAGTCAGTGATATCTATTGCAAAGGATGTGAACTTTGCATTAGCGCATGTCCTCAAGAGGTGATTGAGCTAAATATGTCACACCTCACTCCCAAGGGCTACCACCCCGCGCACACGTTCAAGGACGGTTGCACGGGGTGTGCTATTTGTGCGCTGGTTTGTCCAGACGCAGCGATCACGGTATATCGTGAAGTGACGAAGGCCGTGCCTGTACCAGCCTAAAAAGGATGAAGGCGGAAGGATGCTTGCACTGCACGCAAGTGCAGGTGTAAAGAAGGATGAAAACAATCCTTCGTGTACTTTGTGTCCTTAGTGTTTAAGATTTTTTACGGAGATCAAATGCCAAAAGAATTATGGAAAGGGAATGAAGCGATCGCTGAAGCCGCCGTACGCGCGGGGCTTGAGGCTTACTTCGGTTATCCCATCACCCCGCAAACAGAAGTACTTGAATATCTATCGAGGCGCATGCCCGAATTGGGGCGCGCCTTCGTGCAGGCAGAATCTGAACTTGGCGCGATCAACATGGTGTACGGCGCGGCCTGCACTGGTGTACGCGTCATGTCATCATCCTCCAGCCCAGGCGTGAGTTTGATGATGGAAGGAATTTCCTACATCGCTGGGACTGAAGTGCCCGCAGTATTGGTCAACGTGATGCGCGGCGGACCGGGTCTCGGCAATATCGCGCCCGCGCAGGCCGACTATAACCAGGCTGTCCACGGCGGCGGACATGGCGACTATCAAGCGATCGTACTCGCGCCCGCCTCTGTGCAGGAAGCAATTGATTTAACGGTTCTTTCCTTTGACCTGGCGGAGAAGTACCGTTCCATTTGCATGGTCATCCTCGACGGTTGTGTGGGGCAAATGATGGAGCCTGCCGAGATGCCTGAGATGAAACCGGTCCATCGCGAAAATTGGGATTGGAATACCGATGCCAAGATGGGCAAACGCGAGCGACGAATTCTTTCTTCGATCTATCTTGATCCCGTTGAAGAAGAGAAGATGAACCTGCGGCTGTTGAATCGCTGGAGGACCATCGAAGCAAACGAAGTTCGATATAAGGAATATTTCCTCGATGATGCGGAGATCGTGATCATCGGTTTTGGAACGGCGGGACGTGTGGCGTTATCCGCTGTCCGCGAGGCCCGTGCTCAGGGAATCAAGGTGGGTTTGTTAAGGCCGATCACTGTCAGCCCGTTTCCGCATAAGGTGATTGACCAGCTTGCGGGTCGGGTTGATGCGTTCCTTGTCACAGAGATGAATTCAGGTCAAATGTTGGAAGATGTCCGTTTGGCAGTCAAAGGCCGCGTGCCCGTCGAATTCTATGGGCGAATGGGCGGAGTCGTCCCGTTCCCGGATGAGATCCTGAACGAGATTCATCGCATGGCGAAGGTCAAGTTAAGCGCGGATGTTCATCCGCGTGACGCATGGCTTGAACGTATGGCGCACGTGTAACCCTCACCCTGGCCCTCTCCCAAAAGGAAGAGGGGATTAAGAGGAAAAATGTTAAAAGAGAATTTAGTCTACGATAGACCTGAAGGTTTTACAGATACACCCACCCACTACTGTCCGGGCTGTACACATGGCGTGGCGCATCGGTTGGTGGCGGAAGTGTTGGAAGAGATGGGCGTGATCGATAAGACAATCGGCGTTGCGCCGGTTGGATGTTCGGTATTTGCTTATAACTATTTTGATACAGATTTTGTGGAAGCGCCGCACGGACGCGCGCCCGCGATGGCTACTGGCATAAAGCGTGTGATGCCCGACCGAATTGTTTTCACGTATCAAGGTGACGGCGATCTGGCTTCGATCGGCATGGGTGAAATTGTTCATGCCGCCGCGCGCGGTGAAAACATCACGGTGATCTTTATCAACAACGCCAACTTCGGCATGACCGGCGGGCAAATGGCGCCGACAACTTTACCTGGCATGAAGACCTCTTCTTCGGTGAATGGACGCGATGTGGAAATACAGGGATACCCGATCAAAGTATCTGAAATGCTCTCGACCTTGGATGGCGTTGGCTATTGTGTGCGCCGTTCATTGCATGACCCAAAGAATATTCGTCTCGCAAAGAAAGCGATCCGCATGGCGTTTGAAACCCAGGCGCGCGGACTCGGTTTCTCATTGGTTGAATTGCTTTCCACTTGCCCAACCAACTGGGGTATGACACCCGTCAACTCGTTGAAGTTCGTGGAAGAGCACATGATGCCTTTTTATCCGCTGGGCGATTACAAGATCAGCGATGCGATTAAGCAGATAAAAATATAGAGAGTAGAGAGAAGATGATTAGTGAGTAGGAAAGTGATCAGTCATCAGTGACCAGTCTCCATTCTCTAGTTTCTACTCTCTGTTCACGGAGTGAACTATGCAAAAAGAAATTATCATCTCAGGTTTTGGCGGACAGGGCGTGCTGTTTGCGGGTCAGGTTATTGCTTATGCGGCCATGGATTCAGGCAAGCAGGTGACATGGATTCCATCCTACGGCCCCGAAATGCGCGGCGGCACGGCGAACTGCACCGTTGTCATTGCTGACCAGGAAATTGGTTCACCACTGGTGAAGAATCCGCCGCTGGTCATTGCGTTGAACCTGCCTTCGTATGACAAATATGAACCCATGATGCAAGTGGGCGGGACGCTGGTCGTGAATCAGTCCATGGTGGATCGCGGCGCGAAACGCGCTGACATCAACACGGTTTTTGTCTCTGCGAATGAGATCGCAGAACAGATCGGTGACAAGAAATTAACCAACATGGTGGCAGTGGGCGCGCTGTTGGCGGCATTACCCGAAGTAACAATTGAAACGCTTGAAGAGGCGTTGAAGGCACATCTGCCCGCGAGACATCAACATTTGCTTCCAAAGAATTACGAAGCCTTGCGCAGAGGATTCGAATCCGCTAAGGAACAGTTAGCGGTTATAGTTTAGCGAAGTAAGTACTGAAATGTAAAAAAAGAAGCCCGCCTTTTTAAAGACGGGCTTTTGCTTATTTGTGATTATTGATACAATCAAAAGATTGGTGTATTTTTATCTTCATGGGTATGGATAAGACACATCCCATTGGATGGCTGAGCAACATTGCGTAAACCAAAATTATTTCAACAAGAGAGGAAAATAACAAGCATGAACACAAAAAAGTCAGCACTACAGATCATTGGTTTGACATTCGCCCTCTGGTTATTGGCCGGTTGCGGAAGCGCCCCAACCGCGCCGCCCACAATGGATTTTACGGGATACTGGGAGGATATTTCATCTGCTTTCAGCCTGGATTTATCTCAAACCGGGGAACAATTACAGGGCAGTCATACAGTTGTCGCCCAACAAGGAAATAAAATAGATGCCCTTGATAAGTCAATCGAAGGGAGCATTCAAGGGAATACAGCGGTCATTAATTTTCAGAGTTCCTTCGCAACAAACAGCGGTGTGGCTCAAATCATTTTCATTGACCAGAATACTATCTTTTGGAAAGTGACCAATCCCCCAGACGGAGAATATTATTTACCGACCGAGGCTACCCTCGTAAAAAAAGAATCAGCCGCCAATCCCCCGCCTGCCGAAACTGGCACGATCACGGGACGCGTGCATTTGGTTGCTCCGCCCACGCCGCGCATGGTGGTGTACGCGGTGAATCAGAAGACCGGTGAGTGGGGTTTCGCAGAAACTGAAGCCTCCGATAGTGAAGCCCCATTCAGCATTACCGTGCCGCCAGGGACTTATCAAGTATTTGCCGCTGTTGCCAGTGATAGTTCAATTGGAGTGGGCTATACCATAGATTATTCAACCCTGGCGACCATTACAGTTGCCACAAACCAGACAGTATCAGGCATTGAGGTAGGACCGCCCAGTCAGTTTGAGTGTGGAGCTACAATGGGCTATCCCGCTTCCCCCGATGGACGCTTCACGGGAAGGCCCGGTCCCTCAGCAGAGTGTATTGCTTCGATCCAGCCCTCTGACACGGCGCCAGTACTGGCGTATGCCGCTGATGTCACCCGCATCCAATTCCAGCCGAATGCCACCAGTTGGTACACCCCTGGCGACCTTGCGCCCAATGCCTCAATATACTTTGTGGTTTCCGCAATGCAGGGTCAGCAGATGAATGTCAACCTGATCACTGAACCGGATTCAAGCGTAATCCCTTACGCATCCCTGAACATTTCGGGAGCAGACGGTGTGGGATACACATTCGAGCCTACAACGAGTTGGAGCGGCATAATACCTGTCGGTCAGGATTATTATATTGGTGTGCTCTCAATGTCTCAGCAAAGTATGACCTACCAGTTGAGTGTGGAAATTCCTGTTGTACCCAGTGCGCCAGCCGCGATTGATTCGCCAAAGATTGCAAAGGATCAACTGATTCGCTTTGCAACGGATCCACTGGATGTGGAACTGAATGGAAATGTGATCAGTGGCGAGCACGACCGTTATAGCCTGAGTATGCTGGCGGGTGAAATACTGGATGTCCAAATCACATCGCTTGAAGGAAATGCCGTCTTCTCCATCCTGGGGCCAGATCAAATTCCATTGCCCGGCACCGAAGAAGGCAAGGATACGATCCAATGGGCTGTGCCCATCCCTGTGGATGGTGTATATTCCATTTTGGTCGGGCCAACGCGTGGTAATGCCACATACACGCTCAAAGTTAAAGTGAGCGGCTTGCCGTAGCCATATAGGTGTGGTGATCCAAATAGCAGATAAACAAATCAACAGCCCGCTTCTTACCGAGGCGGGCTGTTGATTTGTTTAAAGGATTAATGTATAGTTGTGACAGGTTCAGATTTTTTACATCTTATCGGAGGCGAACATGACTGACGACAAAGTTAAAAAAACGGGCAAGGGGATACAGGATCATGGCACGTTCGTGAGTTCAGTAAAAGCCAGCTTGAGTATGGCAAAAAACAAGACAGCCAACATTCGCAAAACAGATTCGCAACTGTTCGTGGCAAACGTGGTGTCACCTGCCGCTGCGACTCTTCTGGCTGGATTGACCGCAGCCGTTGGCGGTAATCAACTCTTTCAAGAAGCCGCAGCCCAAAGCAATGATGGCGGCTGGGTACTGGCCTGCATCCTTGTTACGATTTTCGGCTTTATCGCCACCGTCAGCAGTATGTTCAAAAAGCAATTCGATGATCGGCTCGTCCTGGGGAATCAATGTGTTGGAAGACTGCTATCTCTCGACCTGGCCATAACGACAGGCAGCAGTAATTGGGAGGATGCTGCCCGTGAATATGGCGAGATCGTCAAGGCTTTTCCTGAATTCGTTAGTTGAAAAAAATAATGATGTCGCGGAGGATGCCGGGGCTTTCACAGTTTCCACTCATGGGCGAGCTCAACGAAAACTTTTAGGGCGGCGCTACATCACAACAGGTTTATGTAAACAATCATGCCAAAACTTCTATTGATCACAGCCTCTTCGCCGGAGATTCGAAACGTAAGAAGATCGCGGGTTCTCAATTTTCAGCAGATCACCATGCCATATCTGGCTGCGCAGACCCCTCCCGGCTGGGATGTGATCCATGTTGATGAAGAAGCTGAAGAAATCAATTGGGACATCGAAGCCGATGTGGTTGGAATTACATTTCATACACCAAGCGCTTATCATGCGTATGAAATTGCGGCACGTTTCAAGTTAAGAGGAATTTGCGTTGTGATGGGCGGCCCGCATGTGACGTTGCTGCCTGAAGAGGCCGGTCAACATGCGGATGTGATCTTCATTGGTGAAGCGGAAGGGTTATGGGAGGAATTTTTAAAAAGTTTTGAAGAAGGGTCTTATCAACATATATATCAACAGACCAGTGCACCATCCCTTGAAAATATCCCCATGGCGCGCAAGGATCTATTTCACAGGCACGACCACACCAACGGAGTCATATTTGCAACGCGGGGATGTCCACACGAATGTGATTTCTGCACCATTGCCGTGATGTATTGCCGAAAATTACGCAAGCGGCCAATCGCTGAAGTCGCGGCAGAATATGCTTCTTTCAACGGAAAGATCATTATCTTTTGGGACGATAACATTTCAGCAGATTTGAAGTATGCAAAGGAATTATTTCACGCCATCACGCCATTTCGAAAGTGGTGGAGCAGCCAGGCGAGCATCCATGCTGGCCGGGATGACGAATTCCTGGAGGCCGCTGCACAAAGCGGATGCAAACAATTGTTCCTGGGATTAGAGTCGATTTCACAGCAAAGCATGGCTGGAGTGAATAAAGGGTTCAATCGAGTGGAAGATTATTTTCAGATCATTGAACATATCCATTCGCATGGAATTGCCGTGCAAGCTGGGATCGTTTTCGGATTTGATCATGATACACCTGAGATATTCAAGAACACCCTTGATTTTTTGGAGGAAGCTGGAGTTCAGAATGCGACCTTCAACATTCTCACGCCATTTCCCGGTACGCCGCTGTTTCGAAGGATGGAAGCTGAAGGGCGCATCTTATCGCGGGACTGGCGCAAATATAACAGCCGACGGGATGTAGTTTATCAACCAAAGCAAATGAGCGCGGAAGAATTATTGGCTGGCTTTCAATATGCAAATGAACGATTTTATTCTTCGCCAAGTATCGCAAAACGATTATCACAATCACCAGTTCAGCTTTGGTGGACGCTGCCTTTAAACCTGGCATATGGTTATCGTTGGCGGAAGACTGCACATAAGTAGAATCAACAAAATGACAACTTTATTTTTAATTTGTGGACTGCCCGGCGCGGGCAAGACAACGCTTGCAAAACAACTTGAATTTTCACATTCGGCTTTACGCTTGTGTCCCGATGAATGGATTACATCCATCCTTGCTGATGTCACAGATACTGTTGAAATGGATCGCCTGCGGACACCGGTTGAATCAATTCAGTGGGAAGTTGCAAAACGCGCCCTTACCCTTGGAGCCGATGTGATATTGGAAAATGGATTCTGGTCACGAGAGGAAAGAGATAGCTATCGGGCACAGGCGGAGGCGCTGGGTGCTCATGTCAAATTGATCTATCTTGATGTTGAGCGGGATGAATTATGGGCAAGGCTAAAAAAACGTAACGAAAATTTACCGCCAGGAACTTTTGCCGTAAGAGAAGACCAACTTGACCTGTGGCTCAGTTGGTTTCAACCTCCAACCGCAGATGAATTTGAGTAAAGATATTCAGGGTCATTGGGATCACCGTGATAAACCATTTTTTGTACACGGATTTCACGGGAAACACGGAAAAGAGCAGATTTTAAATATCTTTCCGTGCTGTCCGTGCGCGAAGCGTCCGTGTACAACGCGAAGCGTCACGGCAAATCCCAGAGAGCTGATATTCAGAAGTTGGTTTTTTCTTGTTGTACAATTGGGGTATGAAATACGAAACCATCCACCATCTGACTCTCCCAAAAATCGGATTCGGCACCTGGAAGATCGGCGGCAAATCGTCGCCAAACCCTGCATGGAATTCGCAGTCGCTCACGGCACTGCATTCTGCGTTGGAGATCGGCTACACTCATTTCGATACGGCTGAGATGTATGCGAATGGTCACGCGGAGGAAATGCTTGGGAAAGCCGTACGCAGCTCACAGGTCAGGCGGGAAGCGTTATTTATCACATCAAAAATATCGCCCGAACATCTGAACTATGACGATGTTTTCAAATCCTGTCAGAACAGTTTACGACGCCTCAAGATGGATTACCTTGACCTGTATCTCATCCACTGGCCGAGTGTGGGAATGAAATTGGAAAAAACATTCCCCGCGTTAAACAAACTGGTGCGGGATGGAAAAGTAAAATATTTGGGTGTCAGCAACTTCAAACTAAAAATGCTCAAGCAGGCGCAGGAATATTCTGAAACGCCCATCCTCACCAATCAGGTACCCTACAGCCTGCCCGACCACTCCTACGTGGAAAACGGCGTTCTGGAATATTGCCAGCAAAATGATATTCTGGTCACGGCCTATTCACCTGTGAAGTTCCGAAGTATACGAGTTAACAAAACTTTGGGGGAAATCGCAAAAGCGCATTCCGCAACACCGTTCCAGATCGCGCTGGCATGGCTCGTGATGCAGCCGCGTGTGATCACAATCCCGATGTCATTCAATCCGCAGCATATCAAGGAGAATTTCGATGCGGCAGAGATACTGTTGAGTGATGATGAAATGACTCGACTGGGCAACGCTTGGAACAAAGGCGATGAATAAGCTGCAAGTAACCCCCGAAATCGAGATCACCGAAGAAACGAAAACCGAGCTTGAGCCGCTCTACCGCGTCATCATCCACAACGACGATGTCACACCGATGGATTTTGTGGTGCGCGTGCTGACTTCAGTTTTTTATCTTGGCACCGACAGGGCAATGGATATTATGCTCACCGCGCACATCACGGGCGTGGCCTATGTGCAAACGCTTCCCAAATCTGAAGCGGAGAAGCGCATCAACAAGGCGTATTTCGCGGCGGGACTCGAAGGCTATCCACTCCATTTTTCAATCGAACCCGAGTAAGCGCAGAATTTGGCTTTACTCATGTGAATCAGGCTTCCCAACCCAATTTCGGATATGGTCTTTGCAAAGTTCGTTGACGAATTTTTGATTTTGTGGCACAGGCATAACGCGAAAGGCGCGAAGTGAGCGAATTTTCGCGAAAGCCATTAAAAAATTCGCGTCATTCGCCTTTTCGCGAATTTCGCGTTAAGGTTTTGTTGACTTTGAAAAAGCCACCCAATTTCGGACAATACCTATTGTAAATATCGCCGTATTATTGTATAGTGTCGCTAACGATTTCACCGCTCAAGACTGGAGGTTATATGACGACCAATTCCATGAAACTGCAGGAAAAGAAATTAGCCACCGCGCAAAAAAAACTTGAAAACGCAAAAAAAGAATATCTTGAGACTATTGAGACCATCCAGGCGTTTGCCGAGCCAAGACTCGTACAATCAACATCGCTTATCGTGAGAGCCGCGTATTCAGACAGGGTGGCCTGGATGATGGCGGTCATGGCAAAATTGGCGTACATAGAATTCGAGACCAGCGAAGAGGAACTTTTTCGTCTCATTTTCAACTTGAAAAGCGGGGGATTTGAATTGGTCAGCACCTTCTCCAAAGGCAGCACACAAGGCTTTCTTGCAAAAAACGAAAATATGTACGTGCTTTCATTCAGAGGCACACAGCCAAAGAGGTTCGAAGATATCAATACAGATATCCGCGTATATAAAAGCTCATTAAAAGAAGGGAAGATTCACGCGGGTTTCCATGAAGCCTATCAGGATGTCGAAGACGAGATCGTAAAGATTTTCCTTAACAATGAAGAGTGGACCTGGCCTCTTTATGTCACGGGTCATTCTCTGGGAGGCGCGCTTGCCACGATCGCAACGCAAAACCTTGAACACAAGATCAAATCACAGATCGCGGCATGTTATACATTCGGCAGTCCGCGCGTGGGCAACAAGCAATATGAACGGAATATCAAAGCCCCGTTCTATCGCATCGTGCATAGCACCGATATCGTTACCCTCATTCCCAGCATCGGTTATATGCACATCGGCGATCCGCGCTACCTCACCTACAGCAGACCTGAAAGCGACAAGTTTTATCTCTATCGCAGTATCCCAACTTTTCGCAGGTTTTGGGAAATGCTTCTCGCCGTCATCATACCGTTCAACTGGCCGCGCTGGGTCATGTGTCATTCCATCGAAGAATACGAACGCAAACTGCGGATCTACGCGATCCAAAGAAACAAATAACAACAGCAAATCCGCCTTCACAAAGGCGGGTTTTGTTTTATAAACATATAGCCGTGTTAAAATACCAGCGTGAACAACCAATCAGAACTTCTCACTTCCATCAATCTCGACGATCTCGTCTCTTCTTTTGGCTGGCAGGATTATCCATTGCCCGCGCGCCTATTACGAAAACTTTTCCTTAAGCCCGCGCGAACCTTTGCGGAATTTATTGTGGAATTTGACAACGCTGTGGCAGAACACGGCTTGGTGGCTGCCTCGCGCCTGACACAGAATCACTTCGTCCAAGATGTGCGCGTCTTTGGTCGGGACCTGATACCTGATTCCGCTTTTCTGGCATTATCCAACCACCCGGGCATGAGCGACACCCTCTCGCTCTTCTGCGCGCTCAACCGCCCCGACCTAAAGGTCATCGCCCTTGACCGTCCCTTTTTAACCGCACTCCCCAACACAAGCAAACAACTCTTTTACGTAAAAGAAGATTCCGCTTCACGCATGAGTTTGGTGCGACAGGTCACATCCCATTTGCGCGCAGGCGGTGCGGCGTTGACATTTCCCGCAGGCCAAATTGAACCAGACCCCGATGTTTATGAAGGCGCTCTCAATTCATTACAAGTATGGACGGACAGCGCGGGCGTATTCATCCGCATGGCTCCTGAAACCGCCATACTCCCCGTTCTGGTACGCGGAGTGATATGGAAAAAAACAGCGAGACATTTTCTTTTGGGAATCAAAAAAGCGAGAGAGGAAAAGGAAAAACTAGCCGCGGCATTTCAATTGCTGGCTCATGTTGCCTTCAAGAAAAAAGATGTGCATGTCCGCGTACAGATCGGGAAGCCCATTTACGCAAGAGATTTGGGAACAACAGACCCCAAAGTCATTCATCAAGCTGTCACAGCGGAGATGAAGCACCTGATCGAGAATCCGCCTCAAGGCGCAGGAAGAAGCGCGATGCAATAATAAAGAGAGAGTCACCGTGGTGACTCTCTCTTTTGATTTAATCTGCTGGCGCGCCAGCAAGCGTTGGTTCATCACCGTTATAAGCCTGTAACTGCGGCCATCTCCACGCCACAAATCCCAACCCAAGAATACAGCCAATGCCGCCGCTGATGATCGCAAACGGCACACCGAATGCAACAGCCACCAACCCCGCTTCCACTTCACCGAGTTGAGGCCCACCCATAAAAAAGATCTGATTGACACTGGTCATCCGTCCGCGAATATGATCGGGGGTCTGCATCTGACGGATCGTATTTCGGATGACCGTGCTAACCGCATCCGCCGCACCGATCAGGAACAACGAGATCATCGCAAGTGCAAAGGTTGTGCTAAAACCAAATAGGATGGTCGCAAGACCGAAAACAAGAACTGACGCAAAAAACAACCTTCCCTGTTTGCGGATTTTTGGAAATTGCGAAACCACCAACCCCGCGCCGACAGAACCAATCGCTTGAGCGGAGGTTAGCCAGACGAATCCAGTTTTGCCAACGTCCAAAATATCACGCGCCACAATCGGGAGCATGGTATTGGCCGATGCAAAGAATGTAGCGATGAAATCCATGAGCATTGTGGAAGAGATCAACGGGCGTTTGAAAATAAAACGGACGCCGTCCCACATGGCATACAGATTAATTCCGCCAGCTTTGTTCAAATTTTGCGGGACATCTCCCATGAAGAACAAAGCCAGAAGCACCGCCAAAAATGAAACTGCGTTGATCAAATAAGCATAGCCAAGCGCGCCTTCAGGAACGAAGCCAAGAAGCAGCGGCCCGCCAATCGCGCCGACATTGAATGCGATGGTATTCATACTGAAAGCGGATGGCAGCACATCGCGCGGAACTAAATTCGGAACGAGTGATTGTCTCGCAGGCAGGTCAAACGCCATGGCCGAGGCTTGCAGCGCGGTCATGATGTAAATGTACTGGATGGTGATCTGCCCGCTAAAGGTCAGGTACGCGAGAACAAGCGCCTGCAAAGCCAGTACGGTTTGCGTAATAAATAAAATATTGCGGCGGTTGTAATTATCCGCAACGGTTCCGCCGATGATCGAAAAAATGATCACAGGCAGGATGCGCGCAAGACCAATTCCGCCAAGCGCCATCGGATCAGGCACACCGGTCAGGTCACGGATATGCCAGTGGATTGCGGCGCTCTGCATCTGCGACCCGGCAACGGAAACCAACAAGCCGATCCACAAATAACGATAACGATAATGTTGTAAAGCTGGAGGGATTTGAATTTTCAATTTAATGACTCACCGTAGATAGAACGTCCCGAAGGTTCTAATAATGCAGACTTGTTGTCTATCAGAACCTTCGGGACGGTACATAACATTAATCATTTACGTGCCCCAATCGCGGAGATATAAAAAGTCATAACCGATGGTGCGGTTGCTGATCTTCGCGATCGGCGGCTGCATCCGTTTGAATTGATTGCGGCGAATACGCGCGGTGACTGAGTTGACAAACTTCTCATCGAAGCCCACTTCCATAGCTTCCTGCGGACTGTAACGCTGGTCAACGAGCAAATAAAGAAGTTTGTCCACTTCTTCATAAGTGAATCCCAATTCGCCTTCATCGGTCTGCCCTTCCCAAAGATCGGCTGAGGGTGCCTTGTCAATGATCGGCGCGGGGATGTTCAATGCGCGCGAAAGCTGGCGGACTTGGGTTTTGTATAAATCGCCAATCGGATTCATCGCGCTGGCAGAGTCACCATAGTGCGTGCTGTAGCCCAGCAATATCTCAGTCTTATTGCTTGTACCGATGACAAGTCCTTTGAAAACTTCGCTTTGATCGAATAGGACGATCATGCGTTCACGCGCCATAATATTGCCCATGCGCATTTTTGAAATGTCAGGATTTAGTTTAAAAAGTGGTTCAACCATGTCTGTGATCTCAATGGTTTTACTTGGAATACCAAGTTGATCGATCAGCAATTGAGCATGGTCAAGCGAATCTTTGCTGGATGCTTTGTATGGCATTCGCACCGCAAGCACATTTTCAACACCAAGCGCTTCGACGGCTAATACGCATGAGAGTGCGGAATCGAGTCCGCCTGAAAGACCAACTACTGCGTGTGATACGCCAATGCGAGTTACTTCAGATTTAATAAATCCAGTAAGGATTTCACGCGCCAGATCTGTATTAATGGAAAGAGTCAAATCAACCACGGGAAAGTATCCTATCCAATTCTTTCTGTACGAGACTTGTGCGTTCATCACGCAGTAAGGGCAAACGGGCGCGCGTGCGGCGGAGTTGATTTAAGTCCATTTGCGCGAAGGTGAGAGCTTCTTCGTTATATGGGCCAATGGCGATCTCCTCTCCATTCGGGTCGAAGAGAGTCGCACCGCCCCAGAAGTGCAGGCCGTCTTCATAGCCCACGCGATTGGCATGTGCCACAAAAGAAGTGAACATACTAGCGTAGGCTTTGGTCACACGTTCCACCCAGCGCGCGGATTCGAGCTTCTCCTTGTCATTCAAACCGCGCCCGGGCGAAGCAGAGGAGAAAAGCATAATGTCCGCGCCATCGAGCCAGAGCAAATACGGCGGAGAGGCATGCCAGAAATCCTCGCAGATCAACATGCCCACGCGTCCAAAACGAGTGTCGAAGGCGCGGATCGAATCGCCCCATGCAAAGAAACGGCCTTCGTCAAAAAGGCCGTAGGTGGGCAAATAGATTTTGTGATGAACATGCATAACTTTTCCGCCAGAGAGGTAGGCGGAGGCGATGTAAAAGCGATGACGACTGTCCTCGTCCACGAATCCCACAACCAGGTCGAGATCGTGACTCTCCTTAAGCAAATGCTTGAAGATGGGGTCATCATCTGTCGGCTTATGCGCGACCGAGGCAACTAAATCCTGCAAGACATATCCAGTTAAAGAAAGTTCGGGAAAGACAAGTAAATCCGTTTTTTGTTCTTTGGCCTGCTTGATGTAATCCAAATGCTTTGCAAGGTTTGAATCAACATCCCCCAATTTTGTATTGATCTGAGCGAGGGCAAGGTTTAGTTTCATTGAGCGAATCTTACCATTAAAAAATAGACCCTAAAGGTTTTAAAAACCTTTAGGGTCTGTTGCGGGGAGGGAGGGATTCGAACCCTCGGTGGACCGGAGCCCACAATAGTTTTCGAGACTATCCCATTCAGCCACTCTGGCACCTCCCCATTATGTGAAGCGGGCGAAATTATACCCGATGTTTATTCGCTGATTAAAAATCCACACTCTCGTGCAGTTCAGGATAATGCACCTGATCTAAATTTCGTTCCTTCAAGAGGCCCTTCAAGGTCATGGCTTGTTTTTCTTCACCATGCACCAAAAAGATCTGCTTGACCGTATCTTTGACGCCCATCGCATATTTGACCAGCAGGTCCTGCCCGGCATGACCAGAAAGTCCACCGATCGTCGCCACATCACATTTGCGTTTGTACACTTCGCCAAAAATATTCACCTGAGGCTCTCGGTCGGCCAGCCTGCGCCCCATCGTATTCGGCGCCTGCCATGAGACGATGCAAATCGTGTTCTTTGGATTCTCAATGTTGTTGCGGATATGATGCACAATACGGCCAGTTTCCGCCATACCCGAAGCCGAGATAATCACCATCGGGTCTGTACGTTCATTCAAGGCTTTCGATTCATCCGCTGAATTGACGTAGGTAAGCATGTTGAAATCCAGCGCGGGATGACGAGCTTCCATCACAAATTTACGGGTCTCATCATCAAAACATTCCGGGTGGGCCTTGAACACTTTTGTCGCATTCACCGCCAGCGGACTATCCACAAAGACTGGCACGCGCGGCACATCACCATTTTGCATCATCTCATTTAAGTTATAAACCAATTCCTGCGTGCGTCCCACCGCAAAAGCAGGCACGATCACTTTCCCGCCGCGCTCCACTGTGAGCTTGACCACATTACGAAATTCATTAAAAGCCTGTCCCGGGTCGCTATGCGATTTATCGCCATACGTTGATTCCATGATCATGTAATCTGCGTCATCAGGCAAAATGGGATCGCGCAAAAGCGGCAGTTTATATCTGCCAATATCACCGGAAAACCACAGGCGAGTCTTACGCCCCTTTTCTTCGATCTCAAGTGAAACGCCCGCCGAACCGAGAATATGCCCAGCTTCATAAAGACGGGCTACTATACCGGGAATCGGTTCGAACGCTTCGCCATAATCCACACCTCTGAACATGGATACGACATTTTCCGCATCGCTCGTGGTATACAACGGCTCGATCGGCTCTTCGCCGCGCTGGGCGCGCTTCTTATTAACATACTCCGCATCCGATTCTTGAATATGCGCGGAATCCAGTATCATCAAACTCGCCAAATCCACCGTCGCATGCGTTGTGAAAATATTTCCTTCAAATCCCTGTTTGACGAGATTGGGCAAATTACCGGCATGGTCAATATGCGCGTGAGAAAGGATTACAGCATCCACCTTGCGCGGGTCATGGCTAAAATTTAAATTACGCTCATACGTATCCGCGCGCTTGCCCTGGTACAAACCACAATCCAAAAGCAGGCGCGAACCGTTCACCTCGATCAAATGCTGACTTCCAGTGACAGTATGCGCAGCGCCATGAAAGCTAATTCGCATTTTTAACTCCGAGTATTTTTAAAATCTGTGCGCCGTATTTTTCCACGCGCGAAGGCGAATCCTTCATTACATGCGCCAGTTCATCCGTGGTCTTGGGTGGGTTTTCCGCAAGCGCTGATAAATATGGTTTAGGCAGGATGATATCTGACTCGACGCCCATTTCCAACCCGAGATTCTTTCTCCATAATTTCAGTTTTTCAAGCCGACGAAGGACCGCATCATTCTTCGCCTCGGCCTGCTTCCGTTCAACGAGCGGAGCATCCATCCCGCGGCGGATCGCAGCCAAAACCGAATCGCCCCACAGACCAATCTGCTTTTCGCTTAATCCCATCGCAGAAAGATCAACCCTATTCTCAGGCGGGTTCTTGGACATTAATACAAAAACATCATCCATGATAACTTTATAGGGCGGGCGGTTTAACTTCTCCGCTTCCCGATCACGCCACTTGCATAAATATGCCAGAATGGTCAACTCACGCAGGGACAGATCCTTGCGGCCAGCAAACCGTCCCCATGATTCGCCGTTCACTTTTTGTTTGGATTCTTCAAAACGACAGGCGCGCGCAAAATCCTCTTTTGCGAATACTAGGCGGTCTCTTTTTATTAGCTCCCCTTCAAGCACATCACGCAGATTAAAAAGATAATGCGTATCCAGGCGGGCATAATGGATCTGCTCTTTCGTCAACGGGCGCGCGGCCCAATTCGCTTTTTGATGGCGCTTGTCCATTCGGATGCCGAATTTATCGCCAAGCAACCGATCCAGCCCCACAGCGGGATAACCCAGTATCCGCGCGGCCTGCATCGTGTCAAATAGATTCGCGAACGAGAAATTAAAATCACGCCGCAGGCAGATCAGATCATATTCGGCGGCGTGGAATATCTTCTCGATATTTGGGTTGGCAAAAATGGGAGCGAGCAGACTCAGGTCTTTCAACGCGAGCGGATCAACAAGGTAATCTGCATTCGTGGTTGAAAATTGAACCAGACAGACCTGCTCACGAAACGCGTGCAGGCTGTTGGATTCAGTATCCACAGCCACACGGCTTTGCGAGGCGAGATCGTCTGTCAATTTTTGTAATAGTTGTTTTGTATTTACCCAAATGGGTGGCGGCAGAGTTTCAGACATATTGGCTGATTATAAACCTTATACAAGCGGCTGAATGGTTAAAAATTTCGTGCAATTGTTTGGTTTGGCGAACAGTAGCCAGCAAACAGTTATATCCATATTTAATCTCAAATACCGCCCCATTACAAGACAAGTCATTTATCCATGCCCACTTATACTACAAGGCGCACTTTTTTAGATGACACATCTAACAATTTCACGCTTCTATAATTGGCTGGGTAAAATTCACTTTTAATTCCAGCAATAACAACAGCATTAGCGGAATCACCCAAATCATATATTGATAAAACAAAATCGTATTAAAACAAATAAAAACCGACATTATTAAAAAAGCCCCTGTATATCTTCCTATTTGATGATTAGCCGAAAACCAGTATATTAATACAAATAGTATTAACATAAATAAACGCCCGCTTACACCTTCCCAACCCATATACCAATCTAACGATGGAACTTGAAGTCCGTTTAAAGCCAATCGCGTTACTGAAAATAATACGGATTTAATAAATCCTTCCGCATTCCATATTAAGAAGAAGATCGAGGACAAAAATGGTACAACTCCGATAAGAACGACAGCCTTTAAAAGTTCCTTGCCGCGCTTTTCTTTAACAGAAATCCATGTCCAAATCAAATATAACGGCAGGATAAAGATGCCTATTTGTTTCAATGCCAGCGACACACCAAATAATAGAAGGCTAAGCCACCTGCTCTTTTGAAACAAAATTATGGATGCAACCAGAAAAAAAATAGGCAGAAAGTCGAGGTGTGCAACAAACATAATGGCCAAGGTCCAGCGATTAAAGAGCCAAAAAAATGCCGCAAAAACTCCTCCCCATTCGAAGCGGGAACGCCAGAAAGCATAAAACAATAGAATGGCTGTTCCCCAATTAAATACAAGGAAAACCCGCTTCCAGAAAGACAGCCAAATTGGGAACTCTGTCTTTCCCAAAGCCTGCGTTACATAAGAAAATCCATAAAATAAAGGGAAATAAGTAGCATACTTTTGATTTTCGCGCATATTCCCATATAAAATACGTTCATATGGGTTTTCTCCATTCAACAAGCGCTGGCCTTCTATAAAAGAGTAATAAATATCCTGTTCCTCCATTGATTTTGATAGACCAACTTTCCAGAATACCTGCCGCGCAAAAATTATTAAAACGATCATAACGCAACCTGCAATTATGCTTGAGTATATTTTTATTGGTCTCATAATTTACGCCTCAAAATAATTCAATCCCAATTTCAGAGATACAAACCTTTCTCAAACTATAAATTCTTCTCCATTAACATGGCGTCTTCGCCATCGTTGTAATAAGCATGCCAAATATCCTTTGATTTATAACCATCTTTTTCATACATCGAAATCGCACCCTGATTCGATATTCGCACCGTCAAACGAGACTGGGGTACTCCAAGTTTGCTTTCGCAGGCATGCAGCAAGGTTAGCCCGATTCCGCGCCGCCTATAGCGTGGATCAACTGCAATGGTGGAGATCCAGCCCCACCCGTCGCGCGGATGCGGGTCGCCGGCAATGAATCCAACCATTTGGCCGTCTTCCATTGCTTTCATTCTGATGACATCGGTGAATGTCAAAACAGCGATCAGATCAAATAAAGGCCAGGCGTCTTTTCCAAAACTTTCCTGCTCCAGCTTTCGAAGAGCGCCGAGGTCGAGGATGGTTGCTTTGATGATTTCCATAAACAATAAGGCCTCCCGCTTGGGGAGGCCTTATTGTATTACAGTTTACATTTTACTTCTTGGCATCTTTGCCGAGGAAGTTATCCAGCATGCTGGTGAATTCCATCGGGAAGATGAATTTTGTGGATGGGCTTGTGCCGATAGCCTTGAGCGTTTCAAAATACTGCAAGGTCATTGTCTTCTGGTCAACAGATTTGGCGGCGTTGAAGATGGCTTCCAAAGCGACAGCGAAACCTTCCGCGCGTAATGCCTGCGACTGCTTGTCGCCTTCGGCGCGCAGAATATTGGATTGCTTCTCGCCATCCGCTGTCAGAATTGCCGCCTGCTTGGTACCTTCCGCGCGGTTCTTCGCGGCTTCCTGGTCACCCATGGATTCGGTCACGAGCGCGCGGCGGACACGTTCAGCGGTCATCTGGCGGTTCATTGCATCCTGTACTTCACGCGGAGGAATGATCTCGCGGATTTCAACGTTGGTCACCTTGACGCCCCAGCGTTCAGTGACTTCATCCAAACGGGTGCGGAGCATGTTATTTATATGTTCGCGTTCTGAAAGCACATCATCCAACGGAATACCGCCGATGACCGCGCGCAAGGTTGTCGCCGCGATACCAGCCGCGGATAATTCAAAGTTACCAACCTGTAAAACAGACATGGCTGGGTCTAAAATTTTGTAGTACCACAGGAAGTCAATCGAGATGGGCGCATTATCTTTCGTGATAGATACTTGATGCGGCACCTCGCGGATCTGTTCGCGAAGGTCAACCTTCACGGCGCGATCAATAACGGGGATCAACAGCACAATACCCGGGCCTTTCGGCTGCTGCATGACACGCCCCAATCGAAACACTACCAGGCGTTGATATTCAGGGATGATGCGGATCGCATTGGCGAGAAACACAAAACCAATGACCAGCACAGCACCAACAAGGCAAAAAAGAGTGCCACCAGTTGCAAAAACATTACTCATAGTATGATCTCCTTCTAGGAATATTAGAGTTTAACTAACCAATTTTCTCAACAACGAGGATAAATCCCTCGCGACGAACAACACGAATAGTATTGCCTTTGGAAATGGGTTCATCACTTCTGGCAGACCACATTTCCCCTGCAACATAAACACTTCCCTCTTCATAAATATTTGATCGGGCTTCACCAGTCAACCCCATTAACAATCCAAGATCGTGAGTAGGGCGCGCGCTGGCCACCTGCACAGTCTTTCTTACCACCACCCATAAAAAGACTGATATTAAACCTGAGGTTATCAATGCAAAGAACGGATTGACGGCAGGCCTCCAGCCATCCACAGCAAACAGGAACACCGATCCCACAACGAGCAACAAAATGGAAAGCCCGAGATACAGTTCGCGTTTTGGTTTTTGAATGGAATAGATGAATGGCACGATACTCAAAGCAAGTAAAACGATTGCCCACCAATTAAAGGACAGGTTGTAAACTGCATACCCTGCCAGTGCAAGGCAGAAGAACGCGCCCACCTCAAACAGCCCAGTCCCCGGAGTGACGATTGCCATCAAGCCGAGCAAAATGCCGCCCAGCAGGATCAGATATGCAATATTGGGTTCCAATAAAAAGTCCATTATGCCTCTATTTGATTATACAACAGATAGTGACTTCGATTCTACTTACGATAATCATCATATAAAGGTTGTGAATGACAATGACGTACACCGCTGTATAATTGGTTCGTTGAAAACCACCCCTCTCCTACAGGAGCTTATGTGAACTTCCAAAAAATTTGTGTCATTGGCCTCGGCTACATCGGCCTGCCCACGTCATCCACCTTTGCCGCACACGGAATCAACGTTCTCGGTGTGGATATTAATCCACACATCATTGAAACCATCAACAAAGGCGAGATCCACATCCACGAACCCGGCCTGCTTGAAGAAGTGCAGAAAGCCATTCATTCCGGCAAGTTCAAAGCCTCCACAAAGCTCGAAGAAGCGGATGCCTTCATCATTGCCGTGCCAACTCCCTTTCAAGACGATCAATTCGGCGAATACAACGGCCAGACTTATAAACTCGCAGATATGCGGGCTGTGAGCGCCGCCGCGGAATCCATTGTGCCATTTTTGAAAAAAGGGAATCTCGTCGTTCTTGAATCGACTTCCCCTCCGCGCACCACTGTGGATTTGATAGCCCCCATCCTCGCTCGTTCTGGACTTGTGGCTGGGCGCGACTTCCATTTGGCTTATTCACCCGAGAGAGTCTTGCCCGGCCAGATCATGCGCGAACTGATCGAGAACGCGCGCGTCATCGGCGGCGTGACTCCAGAATCTGCGTTGGCCGGCAGAGACTTATACGCCGCCTTCGTAAAAGGACAGATCATCCAAACCGACGCGACCACCGCAGAAATGGTCAAGTTGATGGAGAACACCTACCGCGATGTGAACATTGCCATCGCCAACGAATTCTCGCGCCTCGCCGACAAATTCGGCGTGGATGTATGGGAAGCAATTTCGATTGCGAATCTGCATCCGCGCGTAAAGGTTCTCGCCCCCGGCCCCGGCGTCGGCGGACATTGCATCAGCGTTGATCCGTGGTTTTTTGTGGAGGCTGCGCCAGAGTTGACTCCGCTTATTTATCATGCTCGAAAAGTAAATGATGCACAGCCGCACTTTGTTGTGGAGCTTGTCGAACGGGCGTTAGGCTCTCTCCACGAAAAGAAGATTGCTGTGCTGGGATTAGCCTACAAACCTGATGTGGACGATCTGCGCGAAAGCCCCGCAAACGAAGTGGTGCACATCCTTCAGCACAATGGCGCGCAAGTAAAAGCATGGGAGCCGTTCAAACCTGACGCAAACATGCCTGGCATTGACATGGCTTCTTCTCTTGAAGATGCGATCAACGATGCGGATGCCGTCTTGTTGTTGGTGAAACATGCGGAATTCTCGAAATTCAACCCGCTTGAAATTGCGAAGAAAACATCCGCGCGGATTGTCATTGACACAGTGAATGGTTGGGATAAAAAAGCATGGGAAAACGCCGGCTTTATATTATTCCGTCTGGGCGACAACAAATCCAAAATCGTAAATCGGAAATAGCAAATTGAAAATTCTCTCTGTATTTGGCACAAGACCGGAAGCCGTAAAAATGGCTCCCATTGTCCGTTTGTTAAAAACAACTCCAAATGTGGAAGCGCGCGTCTGTGTTACCGCGCAGCATCGTCAGATGCTAGATCAGGTGCTGAATCTGTTCGAGATCAAAACGGACTATGACCTCGACCTGATGCGCGAGAATCAATCTCTCGCACAATTGAGCGCGGCCATCTTCACCAACCTTGACCCTGTGTTTACAGATTTCAAACCTGATTGGGTTTTGGCGCAAGGCGATACAACCACGGTTGCGATCACCTCCCTGCTGGCTTATTATCATCACATCAAATTCGGGCATGTGGAAGCGGGACTCCGCACCCATGACAAATATCAGCCCTTCCCTGAAGAGATCAATCGCCGCATCGCCGGGGTGACCGCCGACATGCATTTCGCTCCGACAGATTGGTCAAGGCAAAATTTATTACGTGAAGGCGTTGACGAAAGCATCATCAAAGTTACAGGTAATACCGTCATTGATGCGCTGCAATATGTATCCAAGCAACCCGAGCCAATAGTGATCACAGAACTGGTGACAAGCCGACTAGCGACTAAAAGACTAATTCTCGTCACCGCTCACCGCCGCGAGAATTTTGGCAAGCCCATGGAAGATATTTGCCATGCGCTGATCGAACTGGCAAAGCACAGAGATGTGGAAATTGTATGGCCAGTCCATTTGAATCCGAATGTGCAAGAACCGGCAAACAGGCTGCTTAAAAATGTGGGACATATCACCTTGTTGCCACCTCTGGACTACCTGCCGCTTGTTCATTTGATGAAACACGCCGCGCTCATCCTCACCGATTCTGGCGGAATCCAGGAGGAAGCGCCCGCTTTTGGCATCCCGACCCTCGTCTTGCGTGATGTGACCGAGCGCCCGGAGGGAGTGGCCGCAGGGACACTCAAACTCGTTGGAACAGAAACCAGCTCCATTGTTAAAGAGGCGAAGCGGCTTTTGAACGATCCATCCGCCTATGCAGAGATGTCCAGGGCATCCAATCCTTATGGAGATGGGCACGCGGCGGAGAAAATCATCCAGGCCTTGTTAAATCGTTGATTTTGGAGGTTTTTTAGGATTGGTATTTTCCCCCATTTCCAATAACCTGGAAAAATGATATTAATGTGTTACTCCTGCCAGTTTTAACAGATAACCAATTGTAGAGTCTCCCGAAAAAATTCTGAGTATAATGGAATGAGACGATTATGTTACGCAAACTTTTCACCCTGCTCGTTACGGTTTTTCTCCTCAGCGCAAGTTGGGTATCTGTTCGCGCACAGACTCAAACCTCAGATATTAAGTTCTTTAGCGAGACCGGTCACCACGTAAAAGGGGAATTCCTCCAGTACTATAACAGCAACCTCAACGCGACGATCATTTATGGCTATCCCATTACTGAGGAATTCACGAACAAAGACGGCAAAAAGATACAATATTTCCAGCGCGCCCGCTTTGAATTTCGGGCAGACCTGCCTGCCGGTCAACGCGTACAACTTACCTTGTTGGGGCGTGAGACCTTCGTATCCACCGGCGCATTGGATGTAAATAATTCCTTTGCCTGCCGTCTTTATTCTGAAACAAAATTTTCAGTCTGCTTCTCCTTCCTTGAGTTTTTTGATAAATATGGCGGCGTGGCACAATTTGGCTACCCGATCTCATCTTTTGAATACCACGAAAACAAACTTGTTCAATATTTTGAAAAAGCACGTTTGGAGTGGCAGCCCTGGAAACCGGAAGGCCAACGGGTGGTTGTTTCTGATCTTGGCCGTATGTACTTCGACCAGCTCCGCGAAGACCCCGGGCTGTTGGTCCCGGTAAAAGCGCAGGATACGACTACAAAATCATTAAGCTCAATTCAAGTCCGCGCCTTTGTCTGGAAAGCAGTTACATTAGCCACCGATTCACAATTGATCTATATCATCGTTCAAGATCAAGCTCTGCAGCCAGTTGCCAATGTCCAATGCACAGCGGTTGTCCACTGGAAGGATGGGCGCACAGACTCAAGCCCCATCTCCACAAATACCAACGGGATCGGCTTGATGGCGTTATCGTTCAGCAACCAGCCATACGGCAGTTTGATCTACATTGATATTACATGCACATCAAATAATCTAAAAGCCAGCACGACGACTTCGTTCAGGATTTGGTACTAAATTAAAAGTCCCGCCAAATTGGCGGGACTTTTTTATTGCAATTCCTTCATCTCAAACACAGGGCCATCTTTACAGATCATCTTCCAATCGTGACGGATCGTTAACGCGCAGATGCCGCATTCTGCGAGTGCGCCACACGGCATGGGAGCGCGGACTAAAATCTGCCCCTTCGACTGGCTCAGGACGGCGGCTTCACGCGGACCCTTGGCCTGATTCATCCTCCCAAACTTTTCTCTCAGCTGATTCAGATTCTCACGCGCCACATCAAACGCGGCGTAATCAGCCCATTGATAAATATCCAGCATGGCTTGTATTGGCTGAACTTCAACGGCTTCGGGAATATCGTCTAAAGCAGAGTCGGAAACGAGAACAACTTCCGCATCGAGTTTCAACGCAATGGATATCAGGCCGCGCAATCGTGCGGGTGATTCATCGAACGCGATCAGGGCCACTTTACGCGCAAATATTGGGATCGAAAATCCACGACCGAGCGGGCCGCGCAGGTTGAGTTGTGCGCCGGGGTTCCAAGGAGAATCCAAAAGAGGCGCGGAGCGGAATCCATTCGGCGCTGAGTCGCTGAAGAAAACAGGAACAGCCAACGGTGAGTCAGATCCGCGCGCGTGGGCGAGGGTATATTGTCCGGGGGAGGGAATCAGTTCGGGCGGGCAAATGATCCGCACGGAGGAATCCAAATAAGTTTCAAATAATTGTCCTTCACTTATTTTCATAGGAGAAATGTTAACACGCATCGGGGGCGGAAGCAAGAGAGTTATAATTATGAAAATTAGATTTCGCTTACACGATGCAAAATCAGGAGATTTTGCACTCCATGCGATAGTCATTAAATATTATGTTTCGGAGGAAACTATGAATATTTCAGTTTTACTGCAAGGGATCGCATCCTTTGCCTGGATCGGCTTCATCGGCGTGTTGGTTTTGATCTTCGTGCGCGCGAGCCGCAACCAGCCTGCCAAGGGATTAACCTCGCTTGTGGTTATTTTGCTGGTTGCCGCGCTTCTCTTAACCACAGTGGGCGCGGGATTGGTCTTCCTGCAAGCCAATGAATATGGCGTGGTAATTTCAGCTTTTGCGCCAAAGGGTTATCGCGAAGTAGCCTTGACCCCGGGCCTGCATTGGATCATCCCGTTCGTGGAGAGCGTGCAAAAATATTCCATTGCGCGGCAAACGTATACGATGTCTTCCACAACCAGTGAAGGCGCGGTACAAGGCGACGATTCGATTCAGGCGCGTACAAAAGATGGCCAGCAAATTTTCATTGATGCTTCGGTCATCTATGCGGTGGACCCAACACAATTGATCCAATTGCATACCATCTGGCAAAACCGTTATGAAGAAAACGTAGTGCGGCCTGTGGCGCGCGCGGCCATCCGCAATGCGGTTTCGCAATTTGGTGTGGAGGAACTGGTCAGCACAAAACGCGCCGAGTTGGAGCAGGCGATCCGCGATGAGATCGAAATAAAACTGCAAGCCAATAACATTGTCATGTCTGATTTCCTGATGCGCAATATTCGTTTTAGCGATGAGTATGCCGCGGCTGTCGAACAAAAGCAGGTTGCCGAGCAGCAGGCGCAGCAAGCCAAATTCGTAGTTGAATCAAAGAAGCAGGAAGCCGAGCAAGCCCGTCAGACCGCGCAAGGTCAGGCCGATGCGGCAGTGATCGCAGCCAAGGGCGCGGCGGAAGCGCGCTTGATCAACGCAGAAGCTGAAGCAAAATCCAATCAGTTACTTTCGGCATCTCTCACGCCAACCTTGCTGCAATATCAATATATCTTGAAACTTGCGCCCGGCGTGCAAACCATCTTTATCCCAAGCGGCAATCAATTTATTTTGCCGCTGCCCGATACCGGCACAGGCACAGTGCCAGTCCAGTAAAAAATTGATACACCAGACCTGACAGGTTTTTTAGAAACTTGTCAGGTCTTTATTTTTAGGAGACAGGATGCCGATCCCACAAACTGGACGCGAAATCCGCCTGACGACTCTTTCGGCCTGCGCGGGTTGAGCATCCAAACTTAGCGCCGATGCGCTGACGCAGGTTCTGCGTCCCATCAAAGACATCTTTGACCCCGCCTCGTATCCGGACCTGTTGGTTGGTCTTGCGACACCGGATGACGCGGCCGTTTGGCGTTTAAGCGAAGACAAGGCCATTGTGGTTACGACAGATTTTTTCACGCCCGTAGTTGATACTCCGTACGAATACGGCGCAATCGCCGCCGCGAACAGTCTCTCGGATGTATACGCAATGGGCGGACAACCTTTCCTGGCTTTGAATATCGCCGCGTTACCGGATCATCTTCCGCCAAAAATCTCAAGTGAGATATTAAGAGGCGGCGCAGAGAAGGCGCGCGAAGCGGGAGTCGTTATCGCCGGCGGACATACTGTCAAGGATAAGGAACCAAAATACGGTCTGGTGGTGATCGGGTTTGTCGATCCGCGCAAGATGATCAGCAAAGGCGGGTTGAAAGTCGGCGATGCGCTCATTCTCACAAAACCTCTTGGCGGCGGTGTGACAACAACCGCCATCAAACAGGAAAAAGCATCAGATCGACATATCAAGGAAGCCATTCAATGGATGTCTCGTCTGAACAAAACGGCAGGGGAACTTGCGACAGAATTCGATCTGCGCGGCGGGACGGATATTACCGGGTTCGGCCTGCTCGGTCATGGCATGGAAATGGCTGAAGCATCAAAGGTTTCGTTCTTAATTGAGAATTCACAACTCCCCTTGTTAAGCGGTGCGCGCGGTTACGCAGAAAAGGGAATTTTCCCCGGCGGCGCTTTTGACAACAAAAGTTATTTTGGCGAAAAAGTTCGTTTTGATGTCAGGATGGATGAACCTGCGCAAATGCTTTTATTCGACCCACAGACCAGCGGCGGATTATTGCTCGGCGTTCCGCAGGAAAAACTGGATGCGTTCAAAAAACGCGCCGAGGAATTAAACCAATCTGTTTGGGTGATCGGTGAAGTCCGCAAGGGAAAGGGAATCGAGGTTCGTTCATAATGTTCCGTGTTGGTGTATTGGAATTAACAATCACATGCGGGTTACTTTTTCTGGTGATCGTCATCCCCATCCTTGTTGCCCGTTATTATGCGCGCGTGGATAAACGATTGAAGAATATTGAAACCAAGATTGACAAAAAGAAGGAATAACCATGTGGGAAAATCTTTCACTTCAATGGCAAGCCGCACTTGAAATGGCATGGGAAGCTTATTGCGCCGGCACAATTCCAATCGGCGCAGTGGTTGCCGATGCAAATGGAAATATCGTTTCGCGCGGACGTAACAGAATTATGGACATATCGGCCCCTGACGGACAAGTCTACAATGACATGCTGGCACATGCTGAAATCAACGCATTGCTGGCCTTGAATCTGGATCAGGAAAACCGCCACGATTCGGCTCTTTATACAACAATGGAACCATGTCCATTGTGCATGGGCGCGTTTTATATGTCCAGCGTGCGGACTCTGCATTTTGCGGCGCGTGATCCCTGGGCAGGGAGTACAAATCTCTTGGGTACAACGCCATACCTAAGCCGAAAATCCATTAAGGTTTTTGAACCCTTTGATGCAGTGCTGGAAGATATACTAGTCGCCCTCTTTACTGAATACGAACTTCATAATCGTGGCGAGGAATTTTTATCCCATCGCTTTTTTGATATCACCCGAGCGGTCCTGCCAAACGCAGTTGAAAAAGGGATTGTGCTCCATCGTTCCGGCGGACTTCGCAAAAAACAAAAAGCGGGCTTGCCAGCAAATCAGGTCTTTGATTGGCTTGCACATCAGGTACAATAAGAAAAGAAAAAGAGAAATCAATTAAAAACAACCATGTCAGAAATCCCCATAGAAACCAATTTTAGCGGCGGTTTGATCGCCATAGCCATTTTGCTGTTATTGAACGGCGTGCTCGCCATGGCGGAAACCGCTCTCCTGTCAGTAAGAAAAACCCGTCTGCAAAACCAATTCAACAAAGGGGATGTAAGAGCGGGTCTCGTTCTCAAGTTGACCGAGGACCCGAATCAATTCCTGTCTGTAATACAGATCGGCATCACATCCATTGACCTGTTGATCGGTGCCTTGACAGGCGCCACGCTCGGCGTCTGGATCAATATGGAATTGGAAAGATTTCCAATACTAGCCCCATATAGTGAGGTCATCAGTATCGTGGTCGGCGTTTTACCCGTCACATATCTTTCGCTTGTGTTGGGAGAACTTGTGCCCAAGCGACTGGCATTACGCGACCCTGAAGGTGTTTCAGAAATGGTCGCTGGTTCCATGTCATTCTTTTCGGTTGTGTTCGCACCGATCGTGAAGCTCCTCAGCTTTTCCACAGAAGCGATCTTGAAATTGTTGGGAGTAAAGGCAAGTGAAGAGCCGCCCTTCACGGAAGAAGAACTTCACCTGCTGATAGATCAAGGCACGCAGGCGGGTGTCTTTGAAGAAGCGGAACAGGATATGGTGGAGGGAATTTTCAGCCTCGGTGACTCGCGCGTCTATTCATTGATGACACCACGAACCGATCTTGTCTGGCTGGATGTCACAGACTCTATTGAAGAGATCCGCGAAAAAATTGCGGAATGTCCATTTTCACGTTTTCCTGTCAGACAGGATTCGCTTGAAACCATTATCGGCATTGTAAAATCACGTGATCTTTTGGTTGAAAGTTTGTCGGGGAATGAAATCAATCTAAAGACCTTGCTTAAACCGGCCTATTTCATTCCTGAGACCATGTTCGCCTCACGCGCGCTGGAACTCTTCAAAGAGAAGAATACAGAATTGCTGCTTGTCATTGATGAGTTCGGCGGCTTGCAAGGTTTGTTGACGATCAACGATATTTTGGAAGAGATCGTCGGGGCAATGGAATTCGAAGAACCGCAAGCCACCCAAAGACAGGATGGTTCGTGGCTGTTGGACGGCATGTTGGAAGTAGATGAATTCAAAGAGCTGTTCGAATTTACAACGCTTCCACATGAAGATGAGTACGAGACATTAAGCGGCTTCGTCATGACCTCGCTTGGGCGCGTGCCGCAAGCCTCTGACAATTTCGAGTGGAACGGATTTCGATTTGAAGTAATGGACATGGATGGCCTCCGCGTTGACAAGGTGCTCGTCACGCTTTTACCCAAACCACAAAACACAACAACATGACAAACATCCAATTCCCCTCCCACCGCTCCTCTATTATGGGTCTCAATGGCACAGTCGCAACATCCCAGCCATTAGCCACCGCAGCGGGACTTTCAATTCTCGCGGCAGGCGGCAACGCGGCAGACGCGGCAGTTGCAACAGCCGCCGCGCTCAACGTTACCGAGCCAACCTCCACAGGCATCGGCGGAGATATGTTTGCACTGTATTATGATGCGCAGACAAAAAAAGTCACAGCTTTGAATGGATCAGGCCGCGCGCCTGCCTCACTTTCATTGGAGCGATTGCAAAAAGAAAATATCAAGGAACTACCCCCCTTTCATCCATATACAATTACTGTTCCCGGCGCGTGCGCAGGCTGGTTTGATCTCATCGAAAAACATGGCACGCTTTCGATGAAACAAATCCTTGCGCCCGCCATCAGCCTCGCCGAAAATGGATTTCCCGTTGCGCCCATCACCGCGCATTTTTGGGAACGCGGCGCGGGACGTCAACTTGCATCCGCGCTGAACGGGCATGAATTAACCATTGAAGGCCGCGCGCCAAAAGCTGGCGAGATTTTTTCCAATAAAGGTCTTGCTCGCACATTTCGCAAAATTGCCGAGGAAGGCAAACGCGCCTACTATGAAGGTGAGATCGCGGAATCCATCGCGCAGGTCATTCAACAATCGGGCGGATGCCTGACCACGGCTGACCTCGCCGCGCATCACTCCACCTGGGATGAACCCATCTCGGTCAATTATCGCGGCTATCGGATATGGGAATGTCCACCCAATGGGCAGGGACTGGCTGCTCTGTTGGTATTGAACCTGCTCGAAGGCTTTGACCTGGCCTCGCTCCCGCCTCTCTCCACCCGACGACTGCACCTGCAAATCGAAGCAATGCGCCTCGCCTTTGCAGATGCGCGCTGGTACGTTTCCGACCCAGCGTTCTCGTCCATTCCATTGAAAGAACTGCTTTCCAAAGCCTATTCAGATGAGCGCAGAAAACTCATCAACTTGAAAAAAGCCACGCTGGATCAAAAACACGGCACACCCATAAAATCTTCGGGTACGGTATATTTCTCAATCGTGGATAAAGACGGCAACGCTTGCTCCTTCATCATCAGCAACTACATGGGGTTTGGCACAGGCATCGTCCCCAAGGGCTGGGGTTTCACCCTGCAAAATCGCGGACATAATTTCAATCTCGAAGCGGATCATCCAAACTCATTACAGCCAAACAAGCGCCCGTATCACACCATCATCCCCGCCATGGCAACCCGTGAAGAGGATGGCAGTCTGTACGCATCCTACGGCGTGATGGGCGGATTCATGCAGCCGCAGGGACACATGCAAGTCGCCTGCGCTTTGATCGACGATGGCATGGAACCGCAGACCGCATTGGACATGCCGCGCTTTTGCATCGAGCCAACCGAAGACGGCGGCTTCGCCAGCCTCGAAGAAGGCATTCCAGATAAAACCATCGCCGCGCTGGCACGCCACGGACATCCGACCCGAAAAATCTCAGGGTGGGAACGTGCTCTCTTCGGACGGGGTCAGGTTATCGTACGCGAAAGAAGCGGGGTTTTAATCGCAGGCTCCGATTCCCGTGCAGACGGCTGTGCGATGACGTTGTAAATAAGAGGGCCGCTCCTTGTGCCGTCCCCGGCACAAGGCTTACTCTGCAAACGCCGCCGAGACGGCAGCTGATGAGAGTGTCCAAAATGATGGGCTAAAATAGTGATATGCAAAAATGTCCAAAATGCCAAGCAACGACACGTCAAAATAAAGCTGGTAAAACTGATGCGGGATCGCAAAGGTATCGGTGTATGTACTGTCAGCGGAAGTACACGCCCAACCCGAAACATCACGGTTATCCCGAAAGCCTGCGAAAACGGGCCGCCGAAATGTATGTGGATGGCGGCAACTTGCGGCGGATTGCCCGCCATTTGAAGGTATCACCTCAAACCGTCTCGTTGTGGGTGACGGAAGTGGCAGAGGCACTGCCCAATGCGCCTGTCCCACAGGAAGTCAAAGAAGCTGAAATGGATGAAATCTTCACTTTCATCGGTGACAAAAAAACAGAATTTACATTCTGACCGTTGTAGACCGCAAAACCAGATGTATTTTGGGCTGGGCAGTGGTCTGGGTACGCACCCAGGAAGCAATACAGGATGTGGTTGACCAAGCGCCGAAAGCGAAACAGTACTATAGTGATGGGTTTGATGCCTACCAATGGCTTTGGTATCACCTTGGCAGATATGAAATTTCAAAGGGCAAGGCGGATACTTTTTCTGTCGAAGCCGATAACGCCGAACTCCGTCATTATCTGGCTCGCCTGGCTCGCAAATCACGTTGTTTTTCTCGGTGTCCTTATGCTCTTGAATGCGCACTACGCTTATTTGTTTTTGCCTTCAACAGCAGGCAACTTCATAAGCAACGCTTCCCAAATTATGCTGCTCACGTTATGGACTTCGTTAGCCCATGATATTTGACACTGTCCAGCTGATGCTAAAATAAACGTAATTTTGTTCAATGGTATAATTTTTTCCAGTATGAGCCAAGAACCCATTTCCAATAACAAAACAAAAGTATGCCCCACCTGCGGAACGCGCCTGAGCGAGAACGCCGCGCGCTGTCTGGTGTGCGGCACCGAATTCAATGCGCAGCCCGGACCGAAAGCAGTCAAGAAAACTCAAAAATCGGTACAAGCCAGCCGCATGCCAGAGATCACCCTAAGCCTGCCATCTGCGGTGGGGATTCTCGCAGTTGTGATCATTGTGGCCGCAGCCATTATGTTCTTCGTACTGCGCACAGGCGGGGGCGGCGGAGACCCGCTCACACCGGCCGAATCTCCAACACCGAGCCTGACACCCACAGCAAGCCAGCCTCCCACTGCCACTCTTCCGGCAACTGATATTCCAACAGCCACACCCATCCCGCCTGAAGATTACACAGTATCCGCCAGCGATGGCTCCTGCTCGCAAATCGCATTTAATTTTGGCATTTCCGTTCAAAGCATCATCCTCGAAAACAACCTGGCCTCCACCTGCCCGATCAGTGTGGGGCAGGTGCTCAAGATCCCATATCCCACTGCCACCATCCCGCCCCCGGCAACCAGCACCTCCCTGCCTGTGGATGCGACCAAAAATGCGTGCGAGACCGTTCCGATCACAGTGCAGGATGGCGATACACTATCAAGCATCGCGGCAAATTGGGCTATCTCGATGGACGCAATCAAGGAATTCAACGGGTTGACCACCGACAATGTATTCGTTGGAAACTCATTGCTGATGCCTCTTTGTATGCGCGCCGCCACACCCGGGCCGACACCCACAGCGACGATCCCGCCTCCGTACCCCGCCTCGAACCTGCTTCTGCCTGCGGACGGAGCGGCCTTCACCCTGGCAAATGATGTGGTGACCCTGCAATGGGCATCTGTTGGCGTGTTACGCGACAGTGAGGCTTATCAAGTCACTGTTGAAGATGTAACATCCAAGCAAACCCGCCGCCTGACAGATTATGTGACAGATACCAAGTACATTGTCCCCACAACCTTCCGCCCGAAGGATAATGTCGCCCACGTTCTGCGCTGGTGGGTCACCCCGGTACGTCAGGCCGGCTCAGATGATCAGGGACAGCCGATCTGGGTGGCATCTGGTGCGGTCAGTGAGAAGCGTGTCTTTACATGGGTAGGTGTTGCTGTGGCGGGCACACCGGTTCCATAGCAATAAACTCTGCATAACAATCTTTTTATAAAGGTGACAGTCTCTGCTTATAAGTGACTGTCATCTTGTTTTTTTGGAACCTATAACTGTACAATAGGGTAAATGTTTTTTGGCATTCCGCACTTCGCTGTCATAATATGCCAGGTAAGAAAATCAGGCGCACAAGTAGACTGGGTTATACAAGCAGTTCATATAATCTAACAGGAGAATAAAAATGAAATCAACCATTAAAGTAATTCTCAAAATTCTTGCGGTATTGCTGGTACTCGCCGGTGGAGTCTGGGTACTGCAAGGGATCAATATCCTCCCGGGCAGTTACATGAGCGGCGACCCGCAATGGGCTGTCAATGGAGCCATTGCCATCATCATTGGAGCGGGGCTATTCTGGTTCGCAAATCGAAAATAACAGATAAAATGTAAATTATAAAACACGACTGATTCGTGCTCTTACTTTTAATAACAACCGGAGGAAAAATCATGAATATTAAATCAGAAATATCCAGGCAATTTCAATCACTTCGAAGTGTATTTATCTTTTTACAGATACCGGCAGGGATTATTCTGTTTTTGCTTCTTTTCCTCAAACTCAAGTTTGATATAGACACCGAGGATCTGACCCGCGATGTGAACGCCCTGGCAGGACTACCACCTTACGCTGGGATCGTTTCAAATTTGGGCGTCCTTTTCTGGTGCGCAAGCGCCACAGTAAGCCTGTTCGCAGGCCTGATCGGAAAAAGAAAAGGACTTTCCATAGAATCATTTTTAATTTATTCAGGAATACTCTCTGTCGTACTTATGCTGGATGACCTATTCCTGCTTCACGAAGAGGTTTTCCCGGAAAATCTTCATATCCCCGAAAAGTTGGTATTTGCAATTTACGGCATCCTGGCCGTCGCAATATTTTTCCAGCACAGAAAGATCATCCTCTCGACCAATTACCTTATCCTATTAACCTGCACGATGTTTTTAGGGCTATCTGTTTTTGTTGACGTATTTTTCAATGACTTTCGCGGTGAAGATTTGGTGGAAGACGGCGCAAAAATCATAGGCATCATGACATGGTTTGGATATTACGCAACCCTTGGTTACGAAACCATAAAGCAAAAAATCTCCGTAACTTGAGCATGTCCATTCAAATTGGCGACCGGGTAAAGATAAAACTCGATTCCAAATTCGGAACAAACGAAGGCTGGCACGAAGGAATAGTCGTCCGCATTGACCCATATTCCGAGCACCGCAAATTCTATTGGGTAAAACTGAACGAGGAGGCTCAAATCATTTTGGGCATCAAACAGATCTCGGTCTTCAACCCAAAAAATATACAAAAGATAGAAATAAAATAATGACGACAATAAATTTATCGCTTCATCATCTGACTCAATTCCCCGCATCCCCCTCGCCCGGGCCTGAATCTGTTTACCCGACCATTCTCTCCCTGCATGGACGCGGCAGCAATGAGCGTGACCTGATCGGCTTGTCAGATTATCTGCCAAAGGAATTCCTGTGGATCAGTCCGCGCGGCCCATTTGACCTCGGCCCTGATTCATACGAATGGTTTCAGATCACTCAAGTTGGGAAGCCTGACCCCGCGCGGCTTGCCAATGCCATCAACACAATGGACAAGTTCATCGATGAGATCATCGCTAATTATCCTGTGGATAAAAACAAACTTTATCTGCTCGGATTCAGCCAGGGAAGTATCGTCTCCATGTCCTACGTATTGACCAACCCACAGCGAGTCGCGGTCGTGATCGCCCAATCAGGCTACATTCCACATGAGTCGGGTTTGCAAATTGACGAGGCGGGCATCCAGGGCAAGCCTTTCATCGTCACTCATGGCATTCAAGATCCCATGCTCCCCGTGGATTGGGCACGCCGCAGCCGTGACACACTGCAAAAGCTTAATGTCCGCCTTGACTATCACGAATTCAACATGGGGCACAACGTCAGCCCGGAATCACTTGCCGTGATCAACACATGGCTGGAGAATAAAATTTCATGATCATTCCCCTGCTTGAAAAATCCATCGCCTCGCGCGCCGCATTAATGGATTCCAAACACGAAACGGCCTTCCGCCTCTTCAACGGATTCACCGAAGGCTTCCCCGATCTCATTGTGGACATATATGCCGCAACGGCAGTCATTCACGACTATACCGATAATCTTGAGCAAGGCGCGTTGACCGTTCAGAAAGCCCAACAATTTCTTACCACTTCCCTGCCCTGGCTTCGCGCAGGAATTGTCAAAACACGCAATGGCGCAACACAGGATGACAAACGCGGCAAACTTTTATTTGGCACAGAGTTGGATCGGAAAATAAGGGAACATGGCGTGTGGTACGCCATCAACCTGACCCTTAATCGCGACTCGAGTTTATATCTCGACACACGCAACCTGCGCAAATGGCTGATCGAAAATCTAAAAGACAGATCCGTTATGAACACTTTTGCCTATACAGGCAGTTTCGGAGTCGCCGCGCTCAAAGGCGGAGCCAGCAGCGTGGTGCAAATTGACCTGAACCGTGAGTTCCTCAATCTCGCCAAAGACTCTTACACACTTAACGGCTTCCCCATCCGAAAGGGAAATTTCATCTCCAGGGATTTCTTTGAACAAATGGGCAACATGAAACGCGAAAATAAATCCTTCGATTGTGTCATCATTGACCCGCCTTTTTTCTCGACCACAGCCAAAGGCAAAGTGGATCAGGAAAAGGAAAGCGCGCGGCTCATAAACAAAGTCCGCCCGCTGATCAATGACGGCGGCCATTTGATCGCGATCAACAACGCGGTCTTTGTCAGTGGACAGGAATACATGCAAACGCTGGAAACTTTGTGTAAAGATGGATACCTGAAGATCAAAGAATTCATCCCCGTGCCCGAAGATTTCACAGGGTACAACCCTGTCGGCAAACCGATCACGGATCCAAGTCCGTTCAATCACTCGACAAAGATCGCAGTTCTTGATGTAAAGAAAAAAGGGGCGGGGTAACCCCGCCCCTACTTTATGTTACGGCCTCCACGAGGGCGCATACCAATCATAATCAGTGGATAGACCCGGGGCTTCCAGTATCTTCTGCTCCAATGTGGCGAGGTTGATCAAAAACAAATGACCACCGGTTGTTGAAGTTGTCTCCTCCACGAGCAGGTACTTTCCGTTCGGTGAAAAGATCAGACGTCCCACAGTCACACCTTTATACACAGAGGAAAGAGTTTTCCCATTACGGCTGACTACAAAGACTTCGGCGCTCGGATTCCCAGACGTTGCATTGTTGGAATAATTAAACGCGATCAAGCTGCTATCCGGTGACCAAACATAGGGATACAAACTCCCGCCAGTAAAACTCGCCAGCGTCACCGCATTCGCGCCATCAGGCTCCATAATCTTCAACTCATGCAGTTGACTGTCGGCATTATATTCATCATAGGCGAGCAGGCTCGCATCCGGCGATGTCACGAATGGAACCTTTGCCAATAAAGTTTCAAACATCAGACGCGCCTGTCCATTCACCGAATTTACCAGATAGATCCCGCCTTCCGTGCCGGGCAGCGCAGAGCGCATAATGACGCTCTCTGTATACCAACCATCCAAAATATAGGGGCTCCCCTCAGCGGGAAGTTGGGGCGAAATACTCTTCAACTCCCTGCCATCACGCTTAACAACATACACATCCTCGCCGCCCACCCCATCCTGAACTCGGAATGCGATCCACTTATTATCACGGGACCAAAACGGCGGATCAATATAAGGAAACTGTGCCACCGAAGTCCAGAGATTTCCTGTAGGGTCAAACAGCCACATCTTGGTCGGCGTTCCATTCAGGTTATCAGAATAAGAGAACGCGGCCAGTTTCCCATCCGGTGACCAGCTTAGCGGGCTGATCGTAAAATTAAACGGGAACGGTACTTTGACCTCTTCGACAGGTGGACAATTCTCCGCACTGAATACACAAACGCCAGAGACACGCACCAATTGAATAGATTGACCCGCCTGCCGCGGCTGGAGGAAGAAATACAACTCCCCCGCGTCTTCCTCTGACGTTGAGCCTGATCCTGTTACAACGGGCTCTGATCCCACCTGAGTCGGCGAGACGAACTCTGGAATATTATCGGGTCTGACAAATAATGAAGCTTCGAAAGTTTCGTTAAACGAAATACTACGCACCACTCGTTCCCCAATCACAGTTGTGCCGCCCTCCTTGCCAAACTCCTGTATTTTTAAAATAATGCCCGTGGCTGTATCCAGCCAGGCTTTGAAGGATGGCAATGAGTTTGAGACAAAAGTCCATTCAACGATCAATGCTTCGCGTGCCGCAATGGTTTCAATTCCAATGGCTTTGAAGGTACCTTCATTTTGGGCAAGATCTGATGGGAATGCGAGTTGTGAAATTGGCGTTCCGATCTGTCCCCAAATGGGATTGGGGTTCGCAACACCTGCCTGCAAAGGCGGGATATATCCCGAAATTCGGGCAGAATCAGGATAGGTTGAATTTTGTGTTTCGCCTGTCTTCAGATTTACATTAATGATGTTTGTGCCGTCGCTGGCCTTTAACGTTCCAATCGTGCCGTCTGCAATGCCGATCAAAACCCTGAAGCGATAAGCGCTCTGATCGATCCACACTTGTTCACGCGTGGTCTGCATCACGAGGCCGCCCGGTTCAAAGAATCCGAGCGTGCCATCCATGCGCAGGGTTTGCCATCTTGCGGCGCTATCGAGCATGGCACGCTGGATCTGCTCGGAGGTGGATTCAACCGACAGATAGGCCGGACCAATTCCCGGGTCCGCTGTGACCGCTGTTGAAGGGTCGGAAGAATCCGACGCGGCGGAAGTGCAGGCGGTCAGAAATATCAAAATCAGAATCAAAAACTTTTTCATTAATTCTCCCGTAGTAAAGTCGTTCCCGTTATCTTTCGGTAACGGGAACGACTTTCAACTTTTATTACAGTTATGGGTTTGGATAAGCTGTTGGAGGCGTTGATGTGGGTGTGGGTGTTGGGGTTGGCGTAAAGGTCGCAGTAACAGGCACACCTGAAACCTTGATCTCAACCCAGAACGCTTTTTGATTGCCCAAGGCCGGTATACCAAAGGGGACAAGCCCAAAGGGGACACCATTATTGTTCTTGAATTTCCAGTTACCCTTGTAAGTACCCGCAGTTGCTGGAGCCGTAAGGTTGATGGAAATATCCACTTCTTTATTGGGAGCAACGGACACGGTTAGGGGTGCCGCATCGGGGCCGCCCATCTTATCACCCGATTCAAAAATGAGCTGGTAAGCGGTTGTCCATGTACAGGTGCCAATGTTTCTAAATCGCCAGGTCTTCTGGAATGCGGCATTCGGAGCGAATGTAGTTCCATCAATAACGGTGACATCTTTAATAAACAGAGCGCGGTCAGTGCAGCTCGCTGGCGGAGGCGCGGTGGTGGTGGGCGTGGGGGTCGGAGGAGTCCCGGTTACCGTGGGTGTGAAGGTTGGTGTCGGGCCCCCGCTGCCAGTGCGGGTGATGCGCGGATTAAGCCATACAGCGCGGTCACCTGCAGCGGAGCCGTTATAAGCGGAAACCGAGAGGATGAACTTGATATTTTTCCCGGCAAGACTACTAAGGCTTTGGTCGACAAAGTAGGTATTGCCTTCATATCTTTCGCGGAAGGGCGGTTCTTTCCAGAAAGTTTTTATATCGCTCGACCCCGCAATTTGGTATTGAAGGCGATATGCAACATAACAATTTGTAGCGTTGAGTTCGCATCCAATCCGTGCCTGGAAACGGTCTCCGCTTTGGACTGTAAATTCAGGATACACAGCCTGGATGAATCCGTTGGATGCATTGTTCGGGGCAAATAATAAACCAGCTTGAGCATAATCCTTGTTATCTTCCAGCCTGGGGTTGTCAAATTTAAGCCCGAACCCATTGGCGTTCCCATCTGTGCCGGGGAAGGTCAATGCACCCGTGCCGCTTGTCCATGTGGCAGAAGCGGCATTGGCGGTGAAGTCATAAGCTGTAGTAGTCACCCCGCCGCTTGTGCCCCCGGTCTTGACAACGATCTTAACCCAGAATGCGCTGTTCGCAGTCGAGCCAATGCCAAACCGTTGCCCTGCGCTCTCAAGTTTGAAGTATCCAGTATAGGTTCCGGGCGAAGTTGGAGCGACCAGTTTCACATCGATATTCACTGTAGCGTTAATCGCCACAGTTGGCAGTGTGGCGGCCGGACTCGGCGCGCTCATCTTCTCACCGCTGTCAAAAACAAGGGAAACAGCGCTCCATTCACACGTGCCATTGTTCTGTATCTTCCATGTTTTAGTAAAGGCCTCCCCCGGCGAAAAACTTGTACCGTCAGGCACATTTACATCTGAAATGAATCTGGCGGAATAACAAGTTGCCGCAGACACATGTCCAACGGCAACTCCTGCAGGCATGAATGAAAGCACTAAAGCCAATAAAAGAAAAATTGAAGCCAATTTCATTCGAGGTAACATAAGATCCTCCATAAATCGTATTAATAAAGTTGGCATCATGGAACAGTAAATTTCATTCCATGAAGATACATTGATACCAGTATATCTTCATCTTAATAAATGTTCAATATATTTTATGCTCGATTCTAAATCAATCGCTTCGCCGCTCTTCCCACTTAACAAGTTAAATCTGCCCGGGCGTCGAGTCTTTGCTGAAATTTAAGAGACGGCGGGGAAATCTCATTGTCATAAAAAAAAGTTCCCGCCACCTTCCAGTGGCGGGAACGACTTTCGATTTTTATTACAGTTACGGGTTGGGATAGGCAGGCGTTGGCGGTGTAGCTGTCTGTGTAGGTGTAGCCGTCTGTGTCTGTGTGGCTGTTGGCGTCACAGATGGGGTAGCGCTCGGCGACACAGACCCTGAGGGATTGTAAATAATAGGCGCGACCCAGAGCGCACGATCACCAGAGGGTGACCCCAGGGAAAGGACGGTGAGAATAAACTTTATATCCTTGCCAACCAACTGGGTGAGAGGAACATCGGCGTTAACAAATAAACCTTCATTCTTTTCAGCGAATAAAGAGTGAATTTGAATGGTTGAACTTCCAGCGACTGAATAATCAAGACGGAACATCACATTGCATGATGTGGCGCCGCCTTCACAATTTATGATGGCGCG
>JABFSL010000073.1 GCA_013140605.1 Anaerolineales bacterium | reverse complement strand
GTCTAATTGAACGCTTATTACCTAAATCGATTCATGCTGTCACTGCCAAAGGTTTTGAAATCAAAGTTGCGCTTTTTGTGCTCGCTTGTAGCATCACTTTCCTTTGGTAGGTAGCAACTTGGGTTATCTTATGAATATTCTAAATGTAACGGCTATCTTTGCACAGCCTCTCAGCAGGGTAAAGCGACCGTCACGAAGGTCGTTAACTCAACAACCCTCTCGCAAATGACAGGAACGCCTGCACATCGTTGAAATTCGTGACCATACCCACGGAGATTCTCACCGCGCCGCTGGACTTGCCGTCAATGCATTTGCGGAACTCATCAATGGACATTACATCCTTGTGGTCGGGGCGTGTGAAGCAGACATCCAATTCCACGCGGGAGATTCCGAGGGCTACTTCACCAGCGCCGGGGTTGCAGAAACAGCCTGTGCGAAGTGAGATGTTTACTTTATTAGCTTCGCTTTCGATGAAACGATGGTCAAAGGCCTGGCCGTCTTTGTCGTAGAAGTTGACAGTTACCGCCCCGCCGCGGTCATCCGCACTTTTGGTTGGTCCAAACACGCGGACTAATGGTTCGCCTGTGCTGTGTTTCATTTCAGTTAAGTTATCCAACAGCCAGCCTGTCAGCGTTTTGACTCTTTCATTGATAACATCATAGCCAATGGATTCGATGTGTTTTAGTCCGATCTCAATCGCGGGAATGTTAAGATAATCGAGTGTGCCATCTTCAAAGGCGGCGGCGCCATCGGCGAGATAATATTTGTCGCCTTGTACCGATGCGACGGTGATCGTCCCGCCCGCGAACCACGGACGATGCAATTTTGCCAGCGCAGATTTGCGCGCGATCAATGCGCCAAGCCCGGTTGGATAGCCGAATATTTTATAGAAAGAGATGGCAACAAAATCTGGTTTGACTTTGCCAAGGTCGAGTTTGTTGGTTGGGACATACGCAGCGGCGTCGAGCAAAACGTCCCAGCCGTGAGCGTGGGCTTTTTCGATCCACTCCAGCGGATGCTTGACCGAGGAGAAGTTCGATTGCGCGGGGAATGCAAAAAGGTTATGTCCGCTCTTCGAAGGCCGGGCCAGCTCCAGGTCCAGTTGTGAAGCGGCGACGCGCATGTCTGGCAGCATGACCGGGATATAGGTCACATCCGCGCCGCGAGCGTGGGCAAATTCCCGAATCCCGTTGACTGAATTGTGATTGTCAAATGTTAATAGATAGCGCCCGTTTGAAAATGGATAGGATTCGCCGATCAACTTCAGCGCGGCGCTGGCATTGGATGTAAAGATCGCAAGGTATTCATTTGGGTCGGCGTTGAAAAATTTAAGAACATATTCGCGCGCGCCTTCGACAAACTCGGTGGCAACGAGCGACGTGGGGTTGGAGGAATGCGGGTTGCCAAAAACATGTTCGTGTAATAGCTGATGATGTTTTTCGATTTGCGATTCGGCATAGATGCCGCCGCCGGTGTAATCGAGATAAATATGTTCGCCGCGATCAAGCCGCGCATAATCTTTTTTGCGAAGCGCATCTATTGATTCTGTTTTTGCGTAAGTGGGATACTGTTTGAGAAAAGTTTGAAATTCGTTTTCTGCCATACGATCTCCTGAATTTTGCCACAGAGACACAGAGATCTCAAAGATTTTTCTCAGCGTCTCTGTGTCTCTGTGGCTTTTTTACTAAAGTTTCACCGGATTACTCAACTTGCCCAATCCCTCGATTTCAACATCCACCACATCGCCATTCTTCAACATGCCCACACCGGCGGGAGTGCCTGTGAAAATGATGTCGCCGGGCTCCAGCGTCATCACCGATGAGATGTAAGCGATCAACGTGCTGACATTAAAAACCATATCGCGCGTGGATGCCATCTGGCGCATCTGTCCATTCACGCGGCAGGTGACCACCGCATCAGACGCGTCGAACTCGGTGTCGATCCACGGGCCGAAGGAACAAAATGTGTCAAAGCCTTTGGCGCGCGTCCATTGACCGTCAATCTGCTGAAGGTCGCGCGCGGTGATGTCGTTGCCGATGGTGTAACCAAAAATGTAATCCTTTGCCTGCTCAGGCGTGACGTTTCGTCCGCGTTTGCTGATGACAATCACCAGTTCCGCTTCATGCTCGACCTGATTCGACTGCGGCGGCAAAAGGATATTCTCGCCGTTCGAGATGATCGAGGAAGGCGGCTTCAAAAAGATGAGCGGTACTTTGGGAACTTCATTGCCAAGTTCCCTGGCGTGTTCCACATAATTACGCCCCACGCAGATGATCTTGCTTGGTACACATGGCGTAAGAAGTTTTACATCTGTGACAGGCGTCTTTGCTTCACGGCGGCGATATTCACCGAAGATATTCCCCACAATTTCACCGACCTTGTCATCCAGCATCCAGCCATACTTGAGCGCATCACCATTGGTCTGATAACGAACTATTCTCATTGGTTCTCCATGGATAAAAGAAAATGCAGGGCGAGAGTGCCCTGCATCTATTATACAAGCCAATGGCAATTTGTTAGACATTCACAAGCACCGTGCCGAAGGTTTGTTTCGAGTAATTTGAGCGTCTTAATGACTGTTTCTTAAAGACCTTTTTACCACGGAGATCACAGAGATCACGGAGAAAATCCTTAAAAACCTCTGTGGACTCTGTGTTCTCCGTGGTTAATGCTCTTGTTTGTGCGTTATTTGGACTTAAGAAACACTCTCTTACGGAAACCTTCGAGACGTTTTCTTCGATTACCGATTATTGGTCGTTGGCGGTCTTGGTATTTGCGGAATGATCCAGTTGATCAGCGCCTGCGGCGAGCGCGTCTGGATGTAGATCTTGCCGGGCCCGGTCAACTCCACGACCAGGCCTTCGCCGCTGAACAAAGTGGATTTCATCCCGCCGACAGTTTTGGGCTGAACGGCCATCGTGCCATCGAATGCGACGAGGTGGGATGTGTCCACGATATATTTTTCTCCAGCGCCGAGAGTCTTCTCGAAGATCGCGCCATAGGATGAAACCAGCAAGGTCCCAGTTCCACTGGCTTCGAGCATGGAAATCCCTTCGGCAGACATGAAGGCTTTCACACTTACTTTGGCGGTCAACTCAACCGATGATTCTGATGCCATGTACGAACCAGCTTGAATCATCAATTTTTCTCCGCTCATTTCGATCACGGCGATGTCACCGGGCAGTTCAGGCGCGAGCGTCACTTCACCGCCAACAGCGGATGCGACAAAGAAATTTTGGAAGAAGGATTCTCCGCCGAGCACGGCGCGCCCCAAAGACTTTAGAAATCCGCCCTCGGCCTTCGTTTCGATCTGCACATCACCTGACATGCTGACCATTGCGCCAGCCTCCGCGCGGATGCGTTCATTGGGGGTGAGTTTTGCAATTGCCAGCGAATAAGACGGGCGATGAACGATCTCAATATCCATTTTGGTTCTCCTTGGTTGATCACATGTGAAATGTTTTATCAGTCAACTTAATTGCCATCTTTACATAAAAAGCTGTGTCACCCTTAGGGAGCATGCTTTTTGCGACCGAAGGGTCTCTGTCATGTTAATAGGACTTACGCAAGATGAAAAAGTTGACGGTTGAACAAAAAGCCATTACTGTTATGAAATGATGCCGAAAAAGGAACGAGTAACCCGTTTGGATTATTGTCAATACTTGCTGGTGAGCCAGATCA
>JABFSL010000102.1 GCA_013140605.1 Anaerolineales bacterium | reverse complement strand
CGCCTTCATGATTCCATTGATGGCTTCGTTGATCGTTCCGTCGCCGCTTGCACATACGACAACATCATACCCGTCTCGCACAGCGCCTTCAGCCAGATCAGAGGCGTGCCACATGCGTTCAGTGCGTACAAGTGTAAAATCCAGCCCGCTCTTTTGCAGACTGGATTCGATTTGTGGGATTGATTTTTCGCCAAGCCCACGACCTGAAGTTGGATTAACAATGATATAGTATTTCACGGCCCGCTCCCAGTTTGGAATGGGGGCGAGTGTATCATATAATATCCACGGTCACAAATTGCGCTTATCAGAAGGTGGGAACGCAATTTGTGACCGAGTGCGGTATATTTTTCAAACTCAATTATGTCTTGAATTTCAAATAATCTTCGGGGGTATCCAGGTCGGCAACTACGCTGGGCGTTTCAACAATTACATACTGAATTGAACGGGAGTTTTTTCTCAGGAAATCTCGCGGCGTCTTGGGCGACTTAAGCGCCAGCAACTCGTCCCAAAGAGGGCGCGCAACAAGCCAGGGATGTCCGCGATGCATTTGATAACTTGGGACTACGATTTTGGATTTGCTCGTCAGGAATGCGTTGCAGATTTTTCGCACGCTTCTTTCCTCGACCTGGGGCTGGTCGCCGAGACAAATGAGAGCGGCGCTCGCCTCGCGCATTTTTACAGTCAAACCCAGTTGAATGGAACTGAGCATTTCGCCATCTTGATAGTTTTCATTGAAGACAGTTTCAACTGTTTTACCGATCAGCGCTTCAACCTGCTGATGCGCCCCGCCCGTGACAACGAGAATGTCTTTAACTCCAGCGGACTGGAACGTGGAAATGACCGTTTGCAATACCGTGCTCTTTCCCCAGGGCATTAACATTTTTGGTTCACCCATTCGCTTGGATTCGCCTGCGGCGAGAATAATCGCTGTGATCATGATTTCGCTCTAAAGTTTTTCATTTTCAACCAATCTTTGATAGTCTTCGGGTTTATCGACATCCAGTAAAAGGATGTCATCGTGCCAGGGTATGTATTCTACTTTGTATTTTGAGAAAATGGCGCGTCCGCCAATATCACCTGTCAACTGCAAAAGATCAGGAAAAGTGTCCCGGTCAAATAGAACAGGGTTTGCGCGGCGGTCTTCAAGCACAAGCGGCGCAAGAATGGATTGCATTTCCTGCGCATGCGAATCAACTAATGCGCGGATCACCTCGACAGGAATCTGAGGCTGATCTGCCAATAGAAAAACTGCCGCCCCCACCCGGCCTCCCCCAAATCCGCTAGTTGGATTTCGAAGATCTGGTAAAGCGTTTTTCGCGGATTTGGGGGAGGTGCCCGAGTAGGGCGGAGGGGGCTGTAGCGCATTTAATCCAGCTTGAACGGATGTGCTTTGACCCTGTTGGTAATTTGGGTTGTGGATGACTTTTACGGGCAGGTCTTTTAAGCAGGATTCAACCTCAGCGGCGTGGCTGCCTGTGACGACCACCACAGGCCAAAGTCCAGCTTGAAGCGCGGTTTCAGCAACCTGTCTTACGAATGGTTTACCTTTCCAATCCAATAATTGTTTTGGCGCTCCGTAGCGGGTCGATTTGCCAGCGGCCAGGATGATTCCCGCCGTGTGTTCGAATGTTTGGAGGTTATTTTTCTTTAACGCCCCAATGACTATTGAGTCGAAATGATCGAGTAACTTGTGAGCCATCCCACCGCCAATGGATTGCAATTCGGGTGTGTCGGCTTGGTTTAGTAATGCAATGCGCCGCGCGGTGGGTGGGATGTTTTTGAGTCCGCCTTGCGGATGCGCAAGCATACGCGTAATTGCATCGGCGGTAATTGGCTGGTTGATTTGTAAGCCGCTGAGTTCTGAAAAAATTTCCGCGCGATGAACATGGTCATTTGTGAGCGGTTTGCCAAACACACTTAATCCTGCAACAGCAATGGCAGTCTCTGCGAATTCAGGAATTGGAGGTTCGTGATTTGCTGGCGCTTTGAGTGATTTTTGACGCGACCCATCTGACTCAATGAGTAATGGAATATGAAGTTTTTTCGATTCTTCGCGTAGCCAGTTTAGAACTTCCTGATTTACAGGTTTTGTTCTGTCGCCTTCAATTCCGCCTGTAACGAGTGTGACGCCCGGGGCTGGAATTTCTTCAAGGTCACTTAATTTTGCGGCTATGAGATGGTGATCTGAAAAAGAAGTTTGCCATGCGCCGAGGTGGGTTGTAGCTGTTACGATGGCCTGTGGATATTCATGTGCAAGTTGAAACATGGCGGTTGTCTTGCCGCCAGCGCCAGTGAAGCTGACAATGTGCGGTGCCTGCAATCGAAGTGCGCGGGATAGCTGCATACCTTGATTGTAGACGAATTTTATTTTGTGAGGGTGTTTTCGATCCGTCGATCTGGGATAAACCAGATAATGGCTACCGTAACGTAAAAGAGGGACGCAAGGATCGCGGAAACAAAAGAAAGCGGAATGGCAATGGTGTATAACACCAACGATAGATACCCTTTTGAATCACGGCCAATGGCAATAGCTAGTGGAGACTCTTTGGGATGAATGGCGAGAAGTGTCCGAACAAGAATGTAATAGGCGAAACCAGACATCCAGAGCGAGACACCGTAAAGCGCAACAGGCCATGAAGTAAATTCACTTTCGCCCATCCAACTGGTGGTAAAGGGAATGAGTGAGATCCAGAAAAGTAAATGCATGTTTGCCCATAAGACGTTTCCATTTATTTTGTGTACTGCCTGAAAGAGGTGATGATGGTTATTCCAATAAATGCCGATGAAAACAAAGCTGAGAGTGTAGCTGGCAAAAATTGGAATAAGAGGTTGCAGCGCAGCAAGATCTGTGCCTTGCGGCACTTTCAATTCCAGTACCATAATGGTGATGATGATGGCAAGCACGCCATCGCTGAATGCTTCCAAACGCCCTTTGCTCATGGTCTTTGTCTCCGCAGTAATTTTTTTTCAAAGAATACCGAAGTTGCTGTTGTTTTGCAAGGTAGCTATTTGGTTAGGTGTAATCATTTTCCACTAAGCAAAACGTCCCAAAGGTTTGATTGGAACCTTTGGGACGTTTTGCGACACTAATTATTTTAGATCTCTGCAGTTTCACCAAATACAGGAAAGCGAGTGAGTATCGCCTCCAGAACGCCGCCACCAACGGATAGGGCCTTGTCTGAAACGAGAAAGCTGGAACTTGTATCGTCGCGTGGATCAACATCGCCAATCTTCATTTTTTCAGTCACTTCAAGACCGGGGCGAATGATTCCGCGCAGGACTCCTTTTATTGGGCTGATGATTTCCGTGGTCTGATTCCCTGTTTTTGATTCGACCTCGGCAATTTTCTGGCCTTCTACAACATGGTCACCAATATTTGCGTAAGCGTTTAATATGCCTTCATGGGGTGCGCGCAATACACGGCGCGGATCACCCTCAGGCTGGCCGCTGTCAGATTGGGCAGTGCCGCTCCAGTAGACTCTGCCGAGGGTATGTCCGCGGCGGGTTTCCACTACAGCGTGGCAATTCTCACCTGCGCTGAATCCAGGCCCCAGTCCGATATGAAGCGCTACATCCACGGCCAAAGGTTCGGGGACAATTTTCAGCAGCCGCGCATCGATCACAAAAGTGGAGCGGGGACTCGTCAAAAATTGATTTCGCAGGATGTTGGCGTTTGGATCCACGAGAACAGGAATTTCACCCGCGTCCATCGTATCTTGAAGCTGGTCGGCCGAAACGAGGCGGGCTGTTACACCCTCGACAGTTTGCAAACCTTCGTAGACAGCTTCGGAAAACGAAACAGTACGGCGGACGGCCAGTGGTTTTTCCAATTCAAGAATGGCGACCTTATAACCAGTGCGATGCAAACGTAAAGCGACTCCGCTTGCGAGGTCGCCGCCGCCGCGGATGAGAACGAGAGGGATCATAAAATTTCCTGCGAAGCTGAATGTAGTTGCTCTTGAAATAACAATCCAAAAGCATATAGAGTGATATAGATGAAAATAAAGAACGCAGAGAACACGCTGATGAACATGATGGATTGCAAACTGGGGTGGGCGGCGTAATAAACGAAATCGCTCAACCGGTCAAGCGGATGAAAGATGACATCCCATGAGTTCCAGCGCAGGAAGCGCCCAATGTATATGCCAAGCCCGCTGAACACGCCCACCACGAGCACAAAAAGCCAGCCCGCCAATCGCCCGAATACCCGCCGTACAATATCCTGCATCAAAAATAGTGAAAATACTCCAAGCAGGATGCCAGTCCATGCAAACCAATTAATGAGCAAAACATCGAACCACACAGGGATTTCCGGGCGAAGATGACTGAGGTGAAATAAGTCTGTGAGGATGTAAGGCGAGTTTGGAAAAAACAATAGCCAGGGGATCGCCGCAAGCGGCATGGTAATAAACAGATACTTGCGCTTCTTTGACAAACTCGAAGCTGCGTACGCCATCCCAAGCGGAATCCACGCGAGGAAGAGATTCCAAACCAGGAAGGTGTAATCTTCTGAGCCGCTTAAAATGGTGCGGATGCGAAACAGCACAACTGACAGCAGACTTGAGCCGCATAGCAGGCCGAAGACCGTTAAACGAAACTTGAATGGTTGTAATTTGGCGTATATGTTTTGAATCATGCCAGCCTCCGTTTTTTTGCTAATTTTAGCTGTTCCTGCTCTCATTGACTTTCAAAGACTCCCAGCTTTACCAAAGGTGCGCATGGATATACACAGATTTTCACCGGAGATATTTTCATCCGTTTGCGCGTGATGGATAAAAGACATCAAAGCATTAACTAGACCTCTTGCATAAGTAGGTGTAAATTAGCCATACACCTGCCCTTCGCATCGCGTCGCGAAGCGAAGCTGATGTGGCGGGCAGTGCCAGGGGAGCACACAGAGTCTTTTGAGAAGAACCTTTAAAACTCTGTTTTTCTCTGTGACCTCTGTGGCAAAAAGACTTTTGCAAGAGGTCAACTGATTTGTTTTGATTGCGTGGAAGCAATTTGCTCGGGCGTGTTTTGAGCCTTGTTAGCCTGTTCCTGAAGCATATGACTGAACGAATACAATAACACGAACAGAAACAGGAAGAAGAATGTATATAGAATGGTAAATGCGGCAAGGCGCATGCTCGGGTCAATGACAAGGCCGAGGATTTCCACCGCTGTTTCAGCTGGGTTTTGCAGAATATCCCATGAATTCAAACGTACAAACCGCCCAATGTAAATTCCGAAACTGCTTAAGCCAGAAATTACCAAAACAAAGATCCAGCCTGCCCAGCGTCCAAAGGTTCGCATAATGATGTCCTGCATCAGATACAACGATATTACGCCAAGCAGTGTGCCTGTCCATGAGCACCATACCACGATGAGGACATCGTACCAAAGCGGCGCGCCCGCCCCGCCAGCGCGGGCCAGGTCCTGCAGGTCGGTCAGCATGTAAGGCGCGTTGGGGAAAAAGATCAGCCAAAGAAATGCAATGACTGGAATGGCAAGATACAGCCAGATCCGCTTCCATGAAATGGCGTGGGCAATATACGCCAGGATGAACGGTATCCACGCGAGGAACAGATTCCAGATCAGACCTGTGTGCCGCCTTGAGTCAGTATAGGCCACTCTTGCCACCACAAGCAAAATGCAGACCAGACATGCTACATTAAGCAAAACGAAAACAGCGATGCTATGCCTGTTTCGATAGATGGAATTCATGATTTTGTTATACATATTGAATATCTTGTTCGTTCATTTTGATAAAAACTCCAACAGGATCGGGTTTACGATCTCAGGTTTTTCGTAGTGCGGGATATGTCCGCAATTTTCTATGGCATGGAATTCGGCATGAGGGATGGCTTTCATAATGATCCTGCTGTTTTCAAACGGCACAGTCTTGTCATCCTTCCCCCAAAAGAGCAGGGTGGGTTTTTGTAATTTCCCGACCTGAGCATAAGTTTCAAAGAAAGACTCCAGCATATGGTTTCTCATGGTGGATAGAATGGCGCGTTTAAATCCCTTGTATTGCATTTGGATTTTATATTGAGCCTGAAAATGTTCCACCGCTTCTGGATCGAATAGATCGTTTGCAATACTTTTAACCATATTTCCGCTTCCAAACAGACCGAGAGCCAACTCGCCAACAAGGGGCAGTTTCACCGCTTCAAGCAGACATCCGAGGGAAACCTGCTGTGCGCCGGCAGGGTCGATCAAAACATGTTTGTTGACATACTGCGGGTATTTGCTGATAAACGATGTTGTGATCGGTCCGCCCATGGAAAGTCCGACAAGATTAATTTGGCTGAGTTTCAACGTATCAAGTAAATCCTTGAGTTGGTTTACGAAGAGATGAATATCGTAGTCAACATTCGGCCTGTCTGAGAATCCGCGGCCAATGAGATCATACCGTAATACCCGAAAACCCGCATTGACCAGAAAATCAAATGTTGAGTCGAATATAAAGTATGGGACAGAGAATCCGTGCACGAGCACAACTGGAAGTCCGTCTCCCGGCCCGCCTAATTCGTAATGGGTTACGCCATCTGATAGCGCGACGAATAATCCATTCGCAGCTTTGCGTGCGGAATCATTTAATTCCTTGGTTTCGTCTAAATAGGGGAAGGACATGATGTGTAAGGGCGCGGTCATCGCGCCCCTTACATGGTATTAAATCTTTCCGAGCGCGCGCAAAACACGTTCCGGCGTGAACGGGAATTCACTGATCCAGACACCAGTCGCATCGTGGATTGCCGCAGCAATGGCTGGAGCAACTGGCAGGAAGGGAAGTTCTCCCAAACCCCGCGCTCCCCAGGGTCCATTCGGATCGGGCACTTCAACCAGAACGGATTCAACAGATTCAGGAATATCCCAAATTGTTGGAATGAGATATGTACTTAATTGATCGGTAAGCACGCGTCCGTCTTTTGTCTTGTAATCTTCGAGAACCGCATATCCGTGTGCCTGAACAACCGCGCCTTCTATCTGACCTGTGACTTGGTCGGGGTTGATGGCTTTACCGACATCATCCGCAGAGACGAGACGAATCACGCGCACATGACCAGTTTCTGTATCCACTTCCACTTCAGCGGCTTGAGCGACATAGGCGTAGGAAAAGTTAGGAGTGGAGTAGCCTGTATCATGATCGAAGGGGGTTGTGCGCGGCGCGAGATATTTAAATTCCGCGATGGCTGGACGTTCCTCTGTGTTCCATTTTTCCAAGGCCGCTTCCGCAGCGCCTTTGATGGCATTGCCAGCCATAAAAGTTAATCGTGATGCAGATGCTGAACCAGGATTTCCCTGTGTTGCAGAATCAGAAGTTTTGATCTCAATTTTATTTTCTGAGATGCCAAGAACATGCGCCGCCATTTGAATCAGAACTGTGTGGAGTCCCTGACCAACTTCCGCGCCCGCCTGGTGGATTATGGCGCGTTCCATTTTTCCGTTGCCATATATTTCAACCTTTGCCCAACAGTGTTCCTGATAGCCAAATGAGAAGCCCACATTCTTGAATCCAGCCGCAAAGCCGCTGCCACGGACAGTGGACGGAAGACGGCGGACGGTAGTAGCACTGTTACGATCCTTCGTCTTTCGTTTTCGATCTTTCGCCCATTTGAATTGATCGCGCGCTGCTTCTATACATTTAACGATACTGACCTGGCTTGGCACAGGTGTGCCAAAGCTCATCAAATCACCTTCTCGCAGAGCGTTCTTTAATCGAAACTCAACCGGGTCCATGCCGAGTTTTTCAGCAAGTTTGTTCATTTGCGATTCGGCCATGAACAAGGCCTGCGGTGCGCCGAATCCACGGAAAGCGGCGCCGGGGACATTGTTTGTGTAAACGCCATATACATCCACTTTTGCGTTCGGGACGAAATACGGCCCGGTGGATGTAATGGCCGCATTGCCGAGCACTTTGTTCGATGTGTACATGTACGCGCCGCCGTCACCGATCAATTCATTTTCGGCAGCGATCAGTTTTCCGTCTTTGGTTGCGCCCCATTTCGCTTTGATTGAAACCGCGTGTCGTTTGCCGTGACCGATCATGGATTCGCGGCGCGACCAGATGATCTTCACTGGCTGCTTGAGTTTCCATGCCGCAAGCGCCAGCACGATCTGCATGGACATATCCTCACGTCCGCCAAATGCGCCGCCAATGGCTGGGTATATGATGCGGATCATTTCATCGGGAAGGCCGAGGGAGTGCGCAATCGTTTCGCGGTCAGCGTGAGTCCATTGGCCGCCAGCTTCGATGGTGACGCGGCCTTCATCATCCATATATGCAAGGCCAGCTTCAGGCTGTAGGTACGCGTGTTCCTGCACGGGTGTTTGATATTCGCCTTCCACGATCACATCGGCTTTGGCGAAGGCTGCATCCACATCACCTTTACGAATCTTGTAATGGACGCAGACGTTCGTGTCGCCCCTGTCAGGGTGAAGGATGGGCGCATCGGAGCGCAGAGCAACTGTCGGGTCGGAAAGAAGCGGGAGGTCTTCATATTCCACTTCGATCAATTTAACAGCCGCTTCCGCTTCGACCTCAGTGCTGGCTACTACGACTGCAATTTGGTCGCCCACGAAGCGGACGATGTCTGTATAGGGCTTGCTTGAGCCAGGCCCACAGAGTACGGGTTGATCTGGAATTTGCAATCCATATTCGTTGACCGGTATATCTTTTGCGGTGTAGACAGCGATAAACCCCGCGGAATTTTCTGCTTTGCTGGTGTGAATGTTCAGTACACGCGCATGCGGGCGTTCGGCGAAAAGAATTTTCATAAATAACATTCCGTCCATTTTCAGGTCGCCGGAATATAGCGTTTCGCCAGTTACTTTGCCGCGTGCGTCAATACGTGGAAGTGATTTGCCGACAGATTGTTCTGACATGGGATCCTATCGTGTGTATCGTTTTGTTTTGATTTTAGGGGGAGGCGCATCCAACGGGCTGTAGCGTGATGGCCCAGCGAAGCGGTAGATGAATGCATAGATCAGTGAGATCACACCGCCGAGCAGCATTATATAAAGAATGCTGATGGCTATATATGCGTATAAATATTGAATTTGAGTGAGTGGGTAAAAGATTGTCAACAAGCCGCTTGATTTATAAAAAAAGTTGGGCAGGCTTGGCGCTATGAGCAGTTGATAGGGAATGGGCCAGTTGTGCTGTACGCCATAATCTATGGTTGCAACCCCGGCAGCGATCGAGATCGCGGGGATGATCAACATCATCAAACAGCCAATTCCGCGCCAAATGGCGTGCGGCCCATCTGATTTGGGCGTGGGTCTTTGTCGGGACGAGCTTGTATATTTACCCATGAAATACCTCTTAAGTCTTTATTTTGCTCGCGTTCTCAATTGCTTTAACGATCTTGTAGTACCCGGTACAACGGCAGAGATTTCCAGTAATGGCCTGCTCGATTTCGTTATGGTTTGGATCGGATTTTTCCTCAAGCAGCATTGCGCCAGACATGAGGAAGCCGGGTGTGCAGTATCCGCATTGAACAGCGCTGTCTTTGATGAATGCGTCCTGAACAGGATGCAGGTGGTCGCCATCGGCGAGGCCTTCGATGGTTGTGATCTGCGCTCCGTGTGCGCGAGGCGCAGGGACAAGGCAGGACATGATGGCCTTGCCGTCCATGAAAACGGTGCAAGCTCCGCATTCACCTTCGGCACAGCCTTCCTTTGTGCCTGTCAACAAACCTTCTTCGCGCAATAGGCGCAGCAGCGTTTTGTTATACCCACTGGTGAAGGAGTATTTTTTCCCGTTGATGGTTGTTTCGATCGGTGAAGCAGGGAATTCACTTGATGCTTGCAGGTTGGTATTTACTTTTTCCTTGTTCAATAACAAAATGGGCTTCTTCGGCATTCCTGCCTGCTCATTGCCATCGCGAATCGCGGTCAGCCCGCGCGCAGTGATGACCTTTGCCATTTCGCGGCGATATATCGCGGAACCGCGGACATCGTCAATGGGGCTTGCGGCTTGCATGGCGAGTTCGGCGGCGTGAGCGATATTTTTATCGTTGAGTTTTTTTCTTGCGAGGAATTTTTCCGCTTCAACAGCGTGGGTGATGATCGGGGTGACTGCCCCCAGTGTAATGACTGCCGATTTGACGGTATCATCTTTCAGATTAAGTATGATCGCAACGTTTACCAGTGAGATGGCTTGGGCGCGTCGCAATGCCAGTTTGATGAATGTTCCGCGTTGTGTTTCCGTCAAGGCGGGGAAGGAAATATCCACCAGCATTTCATCCGCTTGCATAACAGATTTGCGAACACCCTTATATAATTCGTTAAGGGAAACGGTTCGTTCCCCGCGAGTTGACAGCAGGGTCACGCTGGCGTTGAGAGCCATTAAGGGTGTGATGGTGTCGTTTGCGGGTGAGGCGGTAATGATGTTGCCGGCAATGGTGCCGCGATTGCGGATCTGGGGTGCGCCCACATCCCACGCGGCGCGCGCCAATGGATAAGCGTGTTTGCGGATCAATTTGGAGCCGGCGCAATCATTATGTGTAACGAGCGGTCCGAGATGAATAACATCATCTTCGTCAATGGTAATTTGATCGAGCTTGGGAATGCGCGTTACATCTATCAGAGCGTCAATCCCTTTGCGGACGCCGCGCTCAAGTTCGAGGATGAGGTCGGTGCCGCCAGCGACAATGCGGGCGCGCTCTTTTTTGTCCTCTAAAATTTGTATGACTTGCTCAATGGAAGTTGCGTTGGTGTATTCTTGCCACATAGGTTATATAAAACCCTAAAGGTCTTTTAGACCTTTAGGGTTTTTCTAATTATTGTCCGTTTCCGGTAACAACCTCAGAGCGGCGCTCAAAGGTTTCCACAGCAAGGCGGGCAAGGGATGTCAAATTGCGGATGGCGGCCGGCAGGGCGGTTTCGTCGCCGAGGCTGGCTTCCACATTGTCAAGCGCGCTGCCCACTTGATCACCAAGTGTAAAGAACGCCACGTCGAATTGATAGATGGCTTCGAGTTCCTTCTCATTGATCTTGGCCGCATCGAACAAACCAGAATACCCGCGTGAAGCTCTGGAAATTTTGTCAATGAAAGTGCGTAACGCAAGTGCGGCTTTTTCCATGTCATCCACATATTTGATCATGCCGTTGTTGACAAGCTCAACTTGCAGGTTTGAGGCGCGGCCCCAAAGTTCTTCGAAGCGGCGCGCAACTGTATCACGCAGGATTTTATCTGCGTCGCGGCGGTTCTGTCTTTCAATATAGCCGCTGAAACCGGGAATGTACGAAAGCAGTTTTTTAAACGGGTCAATCTGTCCACTTACTTTTTCAAAGAAATCACTCATGTGAGCCTCCTGCTGTATTATACGGAAATTCAAACTTTAAGTCTCACTCATTATAGCCTGAGTTTGTGGTTATAATCAAGAAATGTCCTGTAGACAGGAAGTATAATCAGTCAATGGCTTTTAGGCTGCATCGTATTGCGCCATATTCTTATTCCAACGGAAGGTTAAAATATGATCGTCACGACAAAAAAACTCTTTGAAGCGGCATACGGAAAATATGCCATCGGCGCGTATAACATCAACAATCTTGAGCAGGCGATGGGCTTGTTCCGCGGTTGTGTCGAGAGCAAAGCACCATTCATTATCCAAATCAGCAAGGGTGCGCGTTCCTATACCCACAAGAAAATGCTGGAGGGATTGATCACCTCAGCCAATGAAGTCTTTCCAGATGCGATCTTTGCCGTTCACCTCGATCATGGCGATGAAGAAACCTGCTATGACTGCATTAACAGCGGCTTTTACTCATCTGTGATGATTGACGCCAGCCACGAATCCTTTGAAAAGAACGCGGAAATTACCAAGCGTGTGGTGGATGCAGCCCACGCAAAAGGGTTGGTGGTGGAAGCGGAACTCGGTCAGCTGGGCGGCGTGGAAGAACACGTCAAAGTGGATGAGGCTAATGCCAAATTGACCGATCCTGTGCAGGCAAAAGAATTTGTGCGCTTGACCGGCGTTGACTCGCTGGCTTGCGCCATTGGCACGAGTCATGGGGCGTTCAAGTTCAGCGGTTCCCAGGGACTTCATTTCGATGTGCTGGAAGAAATCCAGAAGCAGCTACCTGGCTTCCCGCTGGTGATGCATGGCTCCAGCTCAGTGCCGCAGGAAGAAGTGGCGCGCATCAACGCGGCTGGTGGCGATTTGAAGGGCGCAAAAGGCGTGGATGCCGCTCAATTCAAACGCGCCGCCGAATTGGGCGTGACCAAGATCAACATTGACACAGATGGACGTCTAGTGTGGACTCGTGTTCACCGAGAGTTCTTCCGTGATAAGCCTTCTGAGTTTGACCTGCGTCCAGTTGGCAAGATTTTCATGAGTGAATATGCCAAGTTTATTGCCGACAAGAACGAAAAGCTCGGCTCTGCAGGTCACCTTGACGAAGTACGTAAATTGGTAAGTTAGTAGTAAAAATCAGACAAATCGTCCCCCGAGTTTCTTGAGCTTGTGGGATGATTTGTTATGGCGAATAGCCGTAACAAATCATTAGACTTTATCGGTAATAAGCGAAGAACCTGTTTTGGACGCAGAAAAACGCTGATTTTCACTGATTCAAAAAAGAAATATCTGCGTTTTCTGCGTGAATCAGCGTCCCGATTTAATTTCCGATAAAGTCTATTATTCAAGAAACCAATTACACTCCGCCCATGCCCAAATCTGACCAGGGTATTACCAAAGATAGATATATGCTCATTCCCCGCACGGCGATCTTCGTCCGCAGAGGTGATGAGTATTTGTTAATTAAAGGCGCGCCAACCAAGAGATTATGGGCTGGGAAATATAATGGGATCGGCGGTCACGTTGAGCGCGGGGAGAATATCCTTTTTTCGGCGCAGCGCGAATTGCTTGAAGAGACTGGCCTGTTTGCAGACTTGTGGCTGTGCGGAACGGTCATTGTGGATGCGGGGGATGCTTCCACGGGAATCTGTCTGTTTGTGTTTTGCGGGGAAAATGCTCAAGGTGAGATCAAGGCCAGTGAGGAAGGATCAGTTGAATGGGTGAAAAAGGAAGCGGTTCTTCATCTCCCAGTTGTGGAAGATTTGCCGATCCTGCTGGATCAAATCCATACCATGCAGCGCGGCGATCCGCCTTTTTCTGCGCGCTCCTATTATGATGAAAATGAAAAATTGAAAGTTGTTTTTACTTCCACTTCAGCAAAGTCATCGTAAATTTACTTCCTTCGCCGAATACGCTTTGCACATCCAGTGTGCCTTTATGTTGGTGGATCACCTGCCGCGTAATGGAAAGTCCGATGCCGACCCCGCTGTAAAGTTCGTCGCCATTTTTTTCGAGATGAAAGAAGCGATCAAAAATACGCGAACGGATTTCAGGGTTAATGCCAATTCCATGATCCCGCACAGAAATGCTGACCTGATTTCCCTGTTCCGCAAAACTGACTTCAACTTCCCCGCCAGGCGCGCTGAATTTAATGGCATTATCCACCAGGGCCGTGGCCGCTCTTTCCAAAGATTTTACATCGCCCTGAATATTTGAAATATTGTTGCCGCCTTTTGTGGTTAGCGTGATGTGCCGGGCCTGCGCCTTTTCCTTGTATTTATCAATGACACGATCAACAACTTCGACCATGTTCACAGATTGGAATTCAGGCAGAACCAGATCCATCTCTTGCAGGAAGAGAATGTCATTCGTAAGCGTGACGATCTGATCCACATTGCGCGTGATCGTCTCCATTGAAGTTGCAAGTTGTTCTTTTGTAAGGACTCCCTTATTAAGCGCGTGCAAATATCCGCTGCCGATCATTAACGGGGTTCGTAATTCGTGCGCGATA
>JABFSL010000051.1 GCA_013140605.1 Anaerolineales bacterium | reverse complement strand
GCTGATAACCATGACCTGATATCCGCTCAAGCGCAAACCGACCAGCAATGGAATATCAGATGCAAGCAGCGGGCTGATCAAAATGATCTGTGAATTGGCGGGCAGGATTCGGCGCGGAATGATCAGCGAGTCAAAGTTTTGGATCGCACCCGTTTCAGCCAGAGCCAGATCCTGCATGATCCTCTCGCGCTGACGTTTTCCATAGCCGGGCGTGGTCCATTTTATGCGGCGGCCATAGACCAGCAAGCCGACATGATTTCCTTCCGCAAGCAATGCGCTTGAGACCGCCACAGAAGCCAGCACGGAATGTTCAAAGATCGAACGCTCCCCGCCAAATTCATTCACCTTTCTTCGGCCATCTAGAATGATTCCCACATCGGCTACTCGTTCCTGCTGAAATTCATTTGTAAAGATCGTGCCTTGATGACGCGCCGAAGCATTCCAATTAATGCGTTGGGGGGAATCGCCCATTTGATATTCACGCAGACCAAAGAATTCGATTCCCGCGCCGCCCTCATTGGCTGGGATGACTCCCGAATAAACACGAGTCTGCCTGGGGCGGATCACGATCCGCTTGACGCTTGCAATGGACGGCAGGATGAGCAATTGTCCGCGTGTGTGAAGCGCGGCCCGTTTTTGGATCAATCCCAATTTATCTTCCGCAAGTACATTCAATTCAGAAAAAGCGTGAAAGCCTCTGCGCCCGCGCACGGTATATGACCATTCCACACTTGCCCCGGCGGGCAAATTAACAAATCGGCTGGCAGAACCTTCGATCACTTCCAAAAATTTGGGAAGCTGGTCATAAAGCAAAACCTGATCAAGCCTTTCCCCTTGATTAGTCACTTTCAAGTTTATAGTGATCGTTTCGCCGGGCACAGTCCGCTCAATGCTTAAAGTTCGTTCGGCAGTCAACTTTAATTCTTCAGGCGCGCGCCATAGACCTGCCAACAGATACAGGATCAACGGCAGAGCCAACCCCAGCAAGGCGCCGTTCAATGTGCCAATGCCAGACAATATGATCAAATAGATCAGCGCGCCCAAAAGGGCAATGCGACTCATTACGCCTTCCCAACCACCGGCACTGAAACTTTATCTAAAATCCCACTGATCACTTCAGAGGTAATATCGCGCGCCACCCAATATTCGGGAATCAAAATAATGCGGTGCGCCAATATCGGCTGGGCAAAGCGTTTAATATCATCAGGCAGGATATAGTCACGGCCTTCCAACGCGGCATAAGCGCGCGCCATTTTTAGGAACGCCAGTGAGCCGCGCGGACTTGCTCCCACAGCCACGCGCCGGTCTTTTCGGGTTGCATGAACGATGCGCGCAATATATTCTTCGAGGTCAGGGTCAACATGCACAGTCTCTACTACTGCGCGCATTTGCATCAACTCCGCGGCAGAGGTGACCGATTCCAATTTCACATCCTCCTGCCTTCGTGTATGCCGACGATTCAGGATCTCTTTTTCTTCAGCGACATCTGGATATCCCACCGATAACTTCAACATGAAACGATCCAATTGCGCTTCTGGCAATGGAAACGTTCCTTCATATTCAATCGGGTTTTGAGTGGCGATCACCAGGAAAGGCTCAGGCAATGGAAGAGACTCACCTTCCAGCGTCACTTGTTCTTCCTGCATCGCTTCAAGTAAAGCAGATTGTGTTTTAGGCGATGCGCGGTTGATCTCGTCAGCCAAAACAATATTTGCGAAGATCGGTCCCTGCCGCAGTTGGAAATTGTTCTTGGCCCGGTCGAGGATATACCCACCGGTAATGTCACCAGGCAATAGGTCAGGTGTGAACTGGATGCGTTTAAAATCCAGCCCAAGCACGGCGGCGAATGAACGGGCCACCAACGTTTTCCCCAGCCCCGGATTATCCTCCAACAAAACATGGCCGCCAGCCAACATCGACGCCATGATCATTTCAAGTAATTTTCGTTTTCCAACCACGGCACGCTCAACTTCATCAATTATCTTTTTTCCAGTCGCGGCAACATCGGCAATGTTATTGACCATCTTTGATCTCCATTTGTTCTTCGATAAATTCCACCACCCGCTCCAACGGAACATCAAATGGAGACGGGGTTTCCTTGTCAAATAATCCGGGCGCTGAATAATCAGCATACGTGGTATTCAACCCGGCATCAAAAAAATCCTGCACGGCTTGTGAAGGCATGGAAGTTTGATTCGGGGACGATTCATTAATGCTTTTATAGACTCCACCAAGCAGATTCGCCATCTGCCATTTGAAATAGATTCCCCGCTTCTTCTCTTCGATCCAGCGCATTCGCGCTTCCACCGGACCGACAACTGGTGAGGTGTCAACGCGCTTTGATCCACGCCCGGGCAGTTTCCCATAAAAACTGCCGACCGCGATATACAGAATCAGGATAATTAACAATACCCATAATATTTGCTGCGGAATGACTTTTCCAACAAGGTCAGCTGAATACACAATATATGCGGCAGCATTCAACACCGCCCTGCCGATCACCTTGCGAAATGGAATAAGAATAAAAGCGACCAATACAAGCAGAATGATGGATAACAGCGATTTCCAAATTGTTACTGCCGGGCCTGGCACGCTTTCAGAATGTCTGTCAGACAAGTGACCGCCTCCTTAATTTCATTGGGACCCGTGCCATGTCCACCATAACGAACCCTCTCAAAGATGCGCGTCAAAGTTTGGACGGCATCGCCTGGCAACCCCGCATGTACCAACTCACGCGCAAATTCCGCAGGTGTCATCTCTTCCCTGCGCGAGATACCCTTCCATTCATTGACCGCCGCGTTCATGCGGACATAACATTGAATGATGGCATTATCAGAAACATTTTCCGCTGAAAGTTCCTGCAAAGTGGAGCGGGCAATATTTGCAATTTCATCCAACGAATTTTTAGGCTTGATAAATCTATCGATCAAACGATTAACAAGGAAAATAGCGGCTGTTCCCACGACGACAATGATCAGCGCCGTGATCCAGAATTCAAAATTTTCAGAAGGAGTGGGCGGCGTAAAACTTTCGAGTCCGCTCTGCGAACTGCTTGATGTGGAAGTAGATTCAGTATTTGTCAGGAAAGGGTTGTTCTGTGCAAAACGTCCCATAAAAAGCATGGCCACAAAGGTGAAAACTGCAAATTTCAAGAGCTGCTTGATCAGGTCATTGCTTGTTTGTGGTTTGATCGGTCCCAGAAAAAGCAGAAAGATAATGACTATGGCAACAGGCACCAAATACCGCACCCAATTCAAAGTAGTGACATCTTCTTCTGTTTTTACCAGCTCTGAAAGATTAAAAATCGTTTCAAGTCCCCCGATTTTGGTTGGTTGATCAAACCGCATTGAGCTCAGCCCCGAGGCGAGCACATCCAAACCCACCAGGGCGATCAACGCCAAAAGTATGATCCAGATCTTTCCACGAAATAATTCTCGCATATAAAACTCAAATGCAATTTTACCACCCAGATTTTTAACAAAACGGAATAAGCGATACATGGATTGCGGCAAGCACATTGATATAATGGAAACTGAATTGGGTATTTTCCAACAAATAAACGAGTTTTCCAAAGCAGGAGGTTGATGTGAAATCGGGCGGGTATCTTTCGCTGGTTGGCTACTTTGCAATGCAGGTGGCAATTTTTGAGATCATAGTACTATTCATAACCGGAGTAGTTTGCTGG
>JABFSL010000071.1 GCA_013140605.1 Anaerolineales bacterium | reverse complement strand
GATTCGTAGTGTATATAAAATTGTCAAACGAAGCACTATTTACAGATCATATTCTTTAATAATTATCATATTCTCATTTTATTGTAAATAAGCTAAAATGTCCATCCATCTGGCTTGACTGATTTCCACGGGAATTAAATAAACGATGAGTCAGCATATATTTCCTTATAAACGCGTAATTGTTTTTGGCTCAACAGGTGCAGGTAAAAGCACACTGGTGGAATTTATTTCTCAGAAATTTGGTTTACCAATTATCAATATGGACACCTTGAGCAGGGAGGCTGGTAAAAGCAAAACTCCAGAAGAAACATTTGCACTCTCAACCATAAAAAGCATCGAAAACGATTCCTGGATTCTCGATGGCTCCTACACCATTGTACAAGATATTATCTGGCCGCGCGCTGAAGCAATTGTTTGGCTTGACTACTCCGGATGGATCGTTATGTGGCGATTACTCAAACGCAGCCTCTATCGAATTTTCCTGAGAAAAAAATCTGAAAGACCCGACAAAGCGAGAATCATTTCTGCAGATAAACGTACGCAAACCTACTTGAGATCTGTATTTACTCACAATAAACGCCGTCAACAATATTTTGCCACATTATACAAATCAAAAAACAGGCACTTGCATATCATTCGTTTACGCAGCCCTAAAGATGCTGAAAAATGGCTGGAGCTCTTCGAGAACTAATACTTTTCTCTTTCCAATCATCTTAACAATCACAACATTAATTATTTGGTTCACCACGCCGCCGGGCCCTTTGCCATAAAGAAGTTTGCCGACCTGTCAAAAACGAAACCAATCCTCTAAGCGCTGACAAATTACTATTTACCAAGAAGGTGGGTAAATATAGTAATTTAGCAATTCGGCCTTTGCCTTTAAATATATTACCAAGCCACGCAAGTATATAAAATATCAATTGCATTAAAAATATAATTAAATTATAAGGCCAGGCCAGGTACAGAATCTTATTCTCGGCCGGGTTCGGCACCCAGAGTAGTGCGAGAAGATTTGCAGAGAAAGCGAAAATCATTGCCAATGGTACAAATGGGCGCATGTATTTATGAGAAATGATCTGCCACACCAACAAAGGGCTGCGCCAGGGAAGAAGCCCACCAGAAAGCAGCATTGCCTGATAACGACCAGCTACAATTCGCGAACGGCGTGTGTCCTCATCTTTGGTCGTCAAAGAACTATACTCAAACGACCGTGCATTTGGCACATAGACCAGCCGGTATCCCTGCTGCAGAATGGTTAATGCAATATAAAAATCATCATTAATAATTCGACCAGGAGGGGGGGCAAAAAGATTACGCCTCACTGCAAGTATTTCACCCGGAGCACTGGTGCATGAGCTGAGGCGCGTTTCCTGTTCTTTTATATACGACTCGTAACGCCAATATAAACTGTCTGCTTTACTAAGGGCATCCTGACTGGCCAAAATATTTTTACTTCCAGAAACAGCACCCACATTTATATCTGAAAAGGGCTTTACTAATTCCAGCAGCGTATCTGAATTATATAAATTATTTGCGTCCGAAAACAGAATAATTTCATGGCGAGCCAAAGCCATGGCGCTGTTAATGGCCGCCATCTTCCCCTGTCTTTTTGGCTGATAACTAAGTTCAACGGAGCGGGATGCAAAAGTCTTAACAATTTCAACTGTACGGTCGTCTGATCCATCTGCGGCAACCAGAATTTGCAGGTTTTCCTTTGGATAATCCAGCGAAAGTGCATTCTCGAGTTTCGAAGCAATGGCTTTTTCTTCATTATACGCGGCGATCAGAAGCGTTATTTTTGGGATGTATGAGGGATAACCTGCCTCGCGTCGTTTAAAACGGGCAAATATGGTTAGGAGTAGAGGATATCCTAAATAAACATATAGTATGAAAAATACGGATAACCAAAACAAAAATCCAACAATCATCATTATTACATTATCCTTTAGGCGAGATTAACACTTCGTTATAAAAAGCAGCCAATCTTCCCATCCAAACAATTAAGGAATATTCCTTCACCGCATGTGAACGCGCAGCCTTACCCATTGTGCGCATTTTCTCAGGAAAACTGACAAGGGTATCAAGGGCATCAGCGAGGCGCGCCGGTTCGTGAGGCGGGACAATCACTCCGATTTCTGCTGAAACAATTCGAGGTATATCGCCAACCGCAGTTCCAACCACCGGTAACCCAGCCATCATTGCCTCGAGCACAGCCAGCGGCAGCCCCTCTCGGTGCGAAGAGCTAACATAAATATCGCTTGCGGATAATATCTGTGGAATATCGTTACGCTGGCCAAGACAAAAGACGGAATCTTCAATTCCTAATTTTGAGGCTTTATCTTTGATCCGATCAAATAATCTGCCAGTACCCACCAAGATTAAAACGGTTCGGGGATGTTGTTGATGTAAGGTGAAAAAGGCTTCGAGTAAATCTTCATAGCCCTTGGCCTGGACAAACCTTCCGACACTGACAATCAATAGATGAGATTCGTTGCCAGAAATCTCATGACGAAGTTGTTGGCGCATCTCTAATTCAAGGGGAATGGAAACTGGAACTCCATTCGGAATTACATCCACAATCCGCCTACCGAATCGATTTTGATGCGCTTCGGCTATAGAGTATCCAACTGCCAAAATACGTTGAGCCAGATATCGAAGGCTGAGCTTTTCAAGAAGAGCTACATAAAATGGAAATTGCCTTTGATCATGACCAGTGGAATGAAGAGTGGCAATAACCGGGATTCTTACATAATAACCTGCGAGGCAGCCGAGAATATTTGCATAGGTCAAATGGGTGTGGATTAAGTCATACTTCTCTTTGCGCAAAAAACTAATAAACCGCCACAACCTCCTAAAATCAAACAAAGATTTAGCAGGAAACATCATAACGGGAACCCCGCTTAGCCGGATCGAATCCAGAATCGAGGCATCAAATTCCGAATGTAAACTAATTACGACCGGATTAATTTGCTGGGTGGAAGCAACCGAAGCAAATGTTGCAATTAGTTTTTGAGCGCCCCCCATTTTCAGGCTGTCAATGACAATCACAATACGCATCAATTAACCTCGAGCTCGAAATAAACTACGAAACAAACGCTTGGTATTTTTGTAGGTTTCCGCGCCTAGAATTGAGTGTATAAGAGTATTTATTTTATCCCGACCTTTATCCCAAGGGTAAAGAATGAGCGCTATCAAGGAATAGCCAATTTGACGCAAACGAAATTTTTCGTTTTCTTTTGCATCCAAAGCCATCTCATGGGCAAAACGACTCCAAGCACGAATTAACAATAGTGGTCGAAGCCAAAGAGGCCGACTGGCACGAATTGCCCGCCGCGAAATATTGAGGTAGCTTTCCATTACCTGCCGCCGTTTTGTATATGAATGATTTGTTGGGTGTATACGGTAAACTATCACAGGAAAAGGAAGAATTGCCACTTCATAGATGGAGACAATTCGAATCCACATATCCCAATCCTGCCCCCAACGGATTCCGGAATCAAAAAGACCTACTGTCTCAAATGCCCCGCGACGTACTGTGATCATGGATGGATTTCCAATCAAATTATGGATTACGATATCCCGCCGTAGAATTTCACTATTTTTAGGTGTTTGTCCTGACACGCGTCGGGTGTCTTCTGTTCCGTCGAATCTCCATCTTAAACCACTAACCATAACAATCTTCGGATGGC
>JABFSL010000097.1 GCA_013140605.1 Anaerolineales bacterium | reverse complement strand
GGATATATCACATCTTAAATAGGTGTTTTGTCATGCCACTTTGTGACGCCTGTCACTACCGTCGGACGTGTTTATATCTTAAACTTGGTTCATTAGTGTTACGAAGTGCCGCACGCATGTGAGACATGCGTAATTAAATCAAATGACTTAGTGTTTATGTATAAGCGGCAGGAGGCAGATATGGCAGAAAAGATTTGGAAAATTGAAAAGATCAAATACTGTGAACATGCCGCCCGCGAGATAGCGATTGAAAACGAAGTCGTGTATCCCGCTGAAAATCTGCCAGACCAGCCGCCAAGAGTTATTGCGCACCGCTGTTCCAACGCTTTGGAATGCAACGCGCTTGATAAAGCGGCCTGCGCCCTCTGCGGCACAAATCCGGACCTTGACCCTGTGTAATTGAGCAACCACAAGTTGCTCTTCCAAACTCTCTCCTCCCTCTGAGTTGGTCTTTTGGCTGCACCGCGTGAGAACGCGGTGTATGCCGTTAAAAAGGCGGAGTGCAAAGTCTCCTGACTTTGCACATCCAACGTCGGGAGACGTTGGACTCCTCTAAAATTCCTTCAAAAATTCCTTCACGCTTTTATCCGCAGGTTTTTCTTTTATTTCCTTCGGCGTCCCCACTTGTTTCAATTCACCATTAACGATCACCGCCACGCGGTCACCGACTTGCGCGGCTTCTTTTAAATTATGGGTGACAAAGATTGTGGTGCGATGATCTTGTGACAATAAAGTGGATAAGTCCTTTAGCAGTTGCGCGCGTGTTGGAGGATCGACAGCCGAGAATGGTTCATCCATCAAAAGCAATTCGGGATCGAGAACAAAAGCCCGCGCCAAACTGACTCTCTGCGCCTCACCACCTGACAGTTGACCTGCCCGCCGTCCGAGCAGAGACTCCACGCCCATGGCTTTGCTCCACCTATTAACCCGTGTGTGTATCTCCTCCTTATCAGTGCCGCGAAACTTTAATCCAAGCGCAATGTTGTTTGCAACAGTCATATCCATTAGAAGCGGGTCTTGAAAAACAAAAGATATTTTGCGGCGATATTCAAGATCGTCCATCTTTGAAATGGGAATTCCATTGAACATCATTTGACCGCGCGCAGGCTTGATGAGACGCGCCAGCGCAAGCAGCAATGTGCTTTTTCCCGCACCATTCGGCCCGACGATGGCGAGTGTCTCTCCGCGTTGAATTTCAAGCGAGTTGATCTTTAATGCGTCACGTGCGTTGCGTTGGATGAGCAAGTCACGAATGAAAATTAGTTCACTCATCGTTTGTGTCCCTTTTGTTGGATCAATGTCAACGCGAGATTGATGAGATAAGTAAGGATAAGTAATAAAGCCGAAAGTGCCAGTGCTTTTTCAAATTCGCCTTTGGATGTTTCCAGAACAATTGCTGTAGTGAGTACCCGGGTTTGCCCTTTGATATTTCCGCCGACCATCATCGAAGCGCCGACCTCAGAAATGACCGAACCAAATCCCGCCATGAGTGCGGCCAGCAAAGGAAGGCGTGCCTCACGCCATAGCATCCATATCATCTGCGGACGGGATGCGCCCAGCCCAAGTAATTGCTGTTGCAGGCGCGGGTCAAGCGCCTCGAGCGCGGCGGCTGTTAATCCCATCACCACCGGCGCGGATATGACTGTCTGCGCAATGATGATGGCAATCGGGGTATAGATCAACCTTAATCCGCCCAGCGGACCGCTGCGCCATAAAGTCATCGCCACAACAAGCCCAACAACCACGGGCGGCAATGCCATGCCTGTGTTGACAATGCTTAATAAAAATGACCTGCCGCGAAAATTTCCCAGCGCCAGCCATGTGCCAAAAGGCAAACCGATCAACAGACTGATAAGGGTCGCAAAGGTTGAGACTTGTAACGAGAGAAGAGTGATTTCAAAAATATCAGACATGGAGTGAAAGTATACAGGTAAATAAGTAGACAGGTAAACAACTTTCCAGCTGTTTACCTGTCTACTTTGTCTACGTGTTTACGCTCTTTATAAACCTAAATCAGCATCCGTCTTGTCTGCATCAGGGACGAATAACGGCTGGCCGAATTTCTCGAGGCCGAAATCAGCAATGACCGCTTGCGTAGCGGGATCGGTGATGAATTTGGAGAACGCGATTGCGCCATCGTAGTTGACCGCAGTCCATTTCTCGGGGTTAACTGTGATGACGTGATACACGTTCAACAAGGCATTGTTTCCTTCGAGCAAAATTTCAAGCTGAAGGTTTTCCTTGTTTGCAAGATAGGTGGCGCGATCGGTGAGGATATATGCGCCCTTCTCAGAAGCAACAGTGAGCGATGCACCCATGCCCTGACCAGTCTCAATGAACCATTCGGGTTTTTCGGTGGCTGGGTCAACTTTGGCTTTGGTCCAGAAGCTGACTTCCTTTTTGTGTGTGCCAGAGTCATCACCGCGGGAGACGAAATTAGCTCCCGCGGTGTAAATGGCGAGGAAAGCATCCTTGGGGCCAAGTCCTTTGATGCCAGCCGGGTCATCAGCCGGGCCGACGATGATGTAGTCATTGTGCATGACGAGCATACGATCCTTACCGAAGCCGCCGTCCATGAATGTGACTTCGGAAGCGGGGGCGTGGACGAGCAATACATCTGCGTTGCCTTCTTCGCCCATCTTGAGCGCTTCACCTGTACCGACTGCGATGGTCTGTACGGTGTAACCTGTCTGCTCTTCGAACATGGGAACGAGCACATCGAGCAGACCAGAATCCTGCGTGGATGTGGTGGTGGCGAGGATCAAGTTTGGATTCGTGGGCGCTGAAACAGGTGCTTCAGTTGGAGCTTCGGTGGCGACGGGTGCTTCAGTGGCGACGGGTGCTTCGGTAGCAGGAGCAGTTGTCGGGGCGGCTGATCCGCAGGCGGATAATGCAATCGCCAGGATCAATCCGAGGGTCAATAAAAAGTTACGGGTTGTGAGTTTCATCTTTCATTCCTTATTAAGAAGATTTTTTTGATGCGTGGTGAATGCCAAGCACGATGAGCGCGCCAAGCAATCCACCAATCATTCCGAAGAGTAGGTGGCTGGCGAATGGATATACAACGCCAAAGCGGAACGAGCCAACAGGCCAGCCAGTGAGCAGGTTCACTGTGACTTGCCCGATCGGTTTCGTCATGTGCGCGAAGCCGCCCAACAAAACCATGAACCAAAGTTTATTTGCATAGCGCGGAAGGTAACGAAAAGCCAGATCCATCACAGGGCCGGGCAAAAGATAGTAAACCCATGTGAACGGGTTTTCGCCATGCAGGAAAGGCAGAACCGATGCAAAAGATGCGGCCATGCTTGTCAGCGTACCCGCGCCACGAAAGCGCGACGATGCGCGGCCAAGGATCATGATCGCCATCCATTCGATGCCATGATGACCGGGCAGACCAAGCGATGTGTCCAATGCGCGGTGCAAGACAACCGCCATCACGCCGCCGCCGATCAACAGCAGGGCCTCAAGCCATGAGAGCGACCATTCAGTTGGAAAGGCTTTTGATGCGGTCTTTAGAGATGATGAACCATTCATGATTTTTCTCCTCTACATATAATGTGGCTTTTCCGTCACGCAAAATGGGACGGATCCATTCACCGACATCCACAATCGTTTCATTGGGAAGGTCGGTGTTTTCAACTGTGCAAATGCGGTCAACATGACCCATTGCACAAATTTCCTTTGACTGATATTTACCTGTCAACTCGCGCAACCCGGGCAGCCACAGATAACGACCGTCATTGCCAGCGCGATGCAGACCAATGGCAGACAAGGCTCCGATGATTCCACCGTGTGTGCCCGTCAACCCCTCGCATCTTATCTGTGACCGTGAAGCTGTTTGCTCCGCAGCGGACATGGTCAACACTTCGAGTTTTGCCCTGCGCCCAAAATCCAAAACCTCAGCATTGATCGAGTCCCATTTTGCAAGAGTCAAACCCACATCCGAGCCTTCCGCGCTTTCACGCAAAAGAAATTCGCGTGAGGCTTCCCATACATCATCAGCATTCTCAGTTTCAATAGATAAACAGGCAGAACTGTTGTGAGATGTGTATGGAATTTGCGGATCAACCAAAAGTTGGTGACGGGTAATGCCCAATGGCGCAGCCAATTTGTTTTCGGCAAGCCAATCCGCAAGCTGGCGGACGCGATGCCCCGTGCCGCGCGATTCAAGATTATCAGTATCATCAATTCCAATCAGGTATCGCATTGTTTTGCCTTTTCAAGAAATAAGATAACCACTCGGAATGCGGACTAAAGTCTGCGCTCCGATTTTTGGAAATCGCATAAGTTTTTACTTAACAGATAATTCAAAATAAAAAAGCACGTACCGGAAAGAATTACTTCACAGTGATCTGGGCAACATCCTTTGTCCAATTGGCTTTCGGAATATATGTGGATGACAATTTCATTGTGCCGTGATTATTGAAATCAAGGATGGTATTTTCATCCACCTGTTCAAAAGTCAATGTGGCGGGATTGGAACTGCCCATGAGCGTGACTTCTGTAAATTCAGTGATGCCTGCCAGAGCCAATATATCCTTGAGATAAGGGCCTTCTTCCACTTTGCCTTCGGCTTGAAGTTGGACAAGCGGCAGAGCTTTGACCGCTTCGAGAGTCACATCAAATGTTGTGCCATCTGCCTTGATGATTTGGAATAATGCTGCGGATGAAGATGATGCTTCCGCCTGTTGTGTTGACCCGGGCGCTTCTGATACGCCGCAAGCCGATAGAATGAGTGTAAATAGCAGGAACGATACAAGCAAAATATTTTTTTTCATCATTACCTTTGACTTCAGATTTGGATTTGCTCACCGCTATGGGATGCGTTGTATCCTGTCAGTGTGTTAAGCCCGCTGCGGAAGTTGGATGTTTGCAGGTAATCCAACAGCGGAGAAAGAACCTTTTCATTCTCACGAGGCAGGATGAGATCGTAGCGTTCTTCGAATAATGGGATGAAGTCAAGTCCGTGCTGATGGGCGGCGGCCTGCAGGCCAATGGATACATCGCCTTTGTTTTCTGAGATCAATACAGCGGCTTCGCTGTGAGTTTTTACCGAGACGTCATATCCGTTTATGAAGGTTGAGTCGATATTTTTCTTTTTGAGTTCAGCATCGATCCACAAGCGTGTGCCTGAGCCAGCGTTACGGTTAATGAATTTGACATTCTCACGCGCTATGTCTGAAATTTTCTTGATCCCTTTGGGATTTCCCGCCGCGAGGATGAGTCCTTGTGTGCGGTGGGCGAGTGTGACGAGTTCCACATTACGGTCTGGGAAGAGATGCCGAACCGTGGGCGTGTTGTATTCGCCTGTCTCATCCAAAATGTGCGCGCCTGAAATTTGACATAGCCCCTGCCGCAAATTGACCAGTCCATCCAGTGAGCCGACGGGCAGGCTTAGCATCGTCACATGCCTGCTGAGATGCTCGGCGATTTCCTCAAGCGCGAGGTCGTGACTGCCAGAAAAGATAACCGCAGGCTTTTTGCTTTTGGGCAGTATGATCTCCTGTAAAAGAAAAGCACCGCCTTTTGCGCGGTAGAATTTTTCCATTACTTTGCCTGTCTTGCGGACTTCACTGATTTCGATGAGGTTTGCAGATTCAAGCGTCAGAATATGATGACGTATCCACGCGGGAGACTGCTTCAAGGTCCGCGCGAGATGCGTGAGTGTGGCGGGGGAATCCATCAACAGGCGCAAAATTTCCATGCGGCGGGAATCTGCCAGGAGTTTGATCTTGTCAAAAGATTGAATGGGCTGTACGGTTTTCATAAGTATTCTCCAATAAGGAAAAACTTAAGTGTGAGTCTAAAAGCAAACCCTTGATGAGTCAAGCGGAATTTTTGTTTGACACGCCCCATCCGCTATGTTATAAAATAAGAACAATTTGTGATCTGTACTCATCCAGAGAGGTGGAGGGACCGACCCTTTGAAACCTCGGCAACCGTTCAAGCGGTGCCAACTTCGGCAATTGATCTATTCAATTGATAGATGAGAGTTGATGTGTTTTCACATTGCCTCTCAGTTTGAGAGGCGTTTTGTTTAAAAGACCTCCGAGGTCTTTAAGACCTCGGAGGTTTGGGAGAACCCAAAATGGAAATCGGCGAAACAATTTATGTAACAACGCGTGAGGAATTCCGCGAGTGGCTGGAAAAGAATCATAAGATCTGTAAAGAGATCTGGTTGATTCAGTATAAGAAGGTCACGAAGAAACCATCCATTCCGTATGTGGATGCGGTTGAAGAAGCCATTTGTTTTGGCTGGATCGACGGATTCGAAAAAGGCATGGACGGTGACCGTTATGCCACACGCTTCACGCGCCGCAGGCAAAAGTCCAATTGGACGGATACGAATATCGAGCGCGCGCGCAAGATGATCGAAGAAGGCAAAATGACCGAGGCGGGACGGGCGACTTTGCCAAAGGTTGTGTAAAATTTAAATATAGTGGAGAGCTGATTATGTCACAGCAAATGATTAAAACTTTCATTGAATATCACATAGACATGACTCGCCGTGTGTGGGCTTCCATCGAGCAGGTCACTGATGAGCAATTCCTTGCGGATGACGCCTACTCACGCGGCTCCATCCGCAATTTGATGGTGCATCTGGCCAGCACAGACCGCCGCTGGCTTTCAGGTCTGAAAAACGGACCCGATGTTGGGCATCTGAAATTTGAAGATTATCCGACGCGCATTGCCGCACGCGAGTTGTTCGATGCAGTGGCAAAGGACTTTTCCGATTACTTCAGCGCGGCGACAGAAGAAGAATTGAATCAGAAGCCGCCTGAATTTACCCATCCGCGTTGGGTCGTGCTTTTGCATCTCGTCAATCATGGGACCGATCATCGTTCGACTGTGCTGCAAAGACTCACTGAATTTAGCGCGCCAACCTTTGACCAGGATTTCATTATATGGATGTGGTCGAAAAAATAAACTGCCCCGAATGCGGCGCAACTGACAATTTATGCAAGTTGCGCTTCGATGAATTTCTTGCACTGGAATTTTCTGATATGGGGTATGGCGCAGTACACAATCTGACCGTGGCTGCGTACATGCTCCAGCATTCCAGCAAAATGTCCCTTGAAGGCTGGTTGTATGAACGTGACCTTCTAAGGGAGTTCATTGTGGAAAAGAAATCACCTTCATTGATCCGTCAGCAGGTGAAGGATTCAATGGATAGCGGCAAACGTACCTTCAAATTCAAATCGAAAGATGGCAAGCCTGTTATCAGCAAATCCACGTGGACAAAAACGATTCTCGATGTTCGCGCGGAGAATGCGGAAGTCTATTGTGCGGATGTGACCGCGTGGGCGAGTCTGTGTTGGAGGAGAGTAAAGAGTTGGAAGTTTGAAATATGGTTTAGTAAACAAATGAGGAAATAATATGCCCCCAAGACCTTTCTATGAGATTGATTCAAAAACATATTTGTTTGGCAAATCGCTTGCCCCAACTGAAGTAGCAACCAGACGAAACCGAATGCCAGAAGAGCAAGTTAGGCAGTGGGTTTTATTTGAATTGTTATCAACTTATGGATATCATATCAACGATATAAGAATTGAAGTTCCATCCAAAATGGGGAGAGGTTATCACCCTGCTGATATTGTTATTTACAGTGACCATCAGCCTTATATTGTGATTGAATGCAAAAAAATAGGGTCAAATGAACAAGATGAGGCAGTAAAGCAGGTTATAACTTACGCGACAGGCTTGAAAACACAATTTGCAGTTTATGTTGATGGACAAAGCTGGGTTGTCAAGAGGTTTTTGTCAGGGCATTGGATTGATGTTAATGATGTTCCACCTAAAACACGCTTAAGTTCTCGAAATGGCTTTCCTGTACTGCTTTGGTTTACTTCACATATAAAACCTTTATTATATTGGGTCTATAAAACTGTACCTGCAAAAAATGCCCCCAAATTTTTTGAGCATTTAGATACATTTACATTCTTTATTGGATTTAATTATTTAAGAGATGTAAACCAGAATTTGCATTTTGGAATAAATAGTGTAGTAAAGATTTTTCATCAACCATTAGGTGAAAAAGATCAAACCGCTTTTATAGTTGATGATTACAAAAAGAAAAATTTCTTAATAGCTCTTTCTTTTTTTCAAAAATACCTAGCAGACATAGGATCAAGCGGATATTTAATTGAAAGCCTTGATTTTGACAACCGTACATTTAAAGATTCGGTTGAATGTTTATTTGTTGAATTAAATTCTTCGGCATTAAATTTATCCAATACTTTAAGTAAAGAGGTTGTTTTTCTTAGATTCGCAGTTGCACTTTTGCGACATCTGGGAGAAGTTCTAAAAAAGTCAAGTTATCTTTCGATAGAACAAAGCATAACAAATGATTTATATTCCCTTATCAATTTGATATTAATTACAGAATTTGGAGTTGAGATGCCTGATAACCTTGATACAGATAATATTAGGGAATTAGAGGGGTTTTCATCGGAAGTCTGGGCAGAAAGAAAAAACTAGGAGATTTAATGACTCAAAGAAAATACACCAACCGCCGCTACCTCGACGCCCTCGAAAAGAAAGTCCTTGTCTTCGATGGCGCGATGGGAACGAGCCTGCAACTGCAAAACCTCACCGCCGAACATTTTGGCGGCGAACAATACAACGGATGTAACGACTATCTTGTCATCTCGTATCCCGAAGCCGTGGAAAAAGTCCATCGTTCCTTCCTCGAAGTTGGAGTGGACGTGCTCGAAACGGACACCTTCCGCTCGAATCGCATCACGATGAAGGAATATGGATTGCAAGACCGCATCATCGAAATCAATATGGCGGCGGCACAACTCGCGCGAAGACTCGCCGACGAGTATTCCCAAATCGTCAATCAAAAATCGGAAATCCAAAATCGTTTTGTCGCTGGCTCCATCGGACCTTCGGGCAAACTTCCCTCCACCACTGATCCCGAATTATCGAATATTGCATATGATGAATTAATAGATATTTTTCGTGAACAGGCTGTTGGATTAATTCAAGGCGGCGTTGATCTTTTGCTGATCGAAACCTCGCAGGACATTCTCGAAGTCAAAGCCGCCATCACGGGCATTCACAATGCTTTCGTTGAGACTCAGCAATATTTGCCGATCCAGGCTCAGGTTACGTTGGATACGACAGGCCGTATGTTGCTCGGCACCGACATCAACGCATCCCTCACCATCCTTGAAGGCATGGGCATCGACGTCATCGGTCTCAACTGCTCCACTGGCCCCGAGCACATGCGCGAGCCGATTCGTTTTCTTGGAGAAAATTCAACGCTGCCCGTTTCGTGCATTCCAAATGCAGGGCTTCCATTGAATGTCGATGGTCAGGCAGTTTATCCGCTTGAGCCCGAACCGTTCGCGAATGATTTATATGAATTTGTGACCAAGCACAATATTTCTGTTGTGGGTGGATGCTGCGGCACGACGCCTGAACATCTTAAACTGCTGATTCAAAAACTAGATGAGCATCCACATCCCAAGCGACCGCTTCGCTCCACGCCTCAGCTTGCTTCTGCCATGTCAGCTATTTCCATGCGACAGGAACCTGCCCCAACCCTGCTCGGCGAACGCTGCAACGCGCAAGGCTCGCGCAAATTCAAGCGGCTCCTGCTCGAAGAAGATTACGATGGCATTTTGCAAATTGCGCGTGATCAGGTTGCGGGCGGCGCACATGCCTTGGATATTTCCGTGGCTGTCACCGAACGCGCTGACGAAGGCGAGCAGATGCGCAAGGTCATCAAGAAATTGCAAATGGGCGTGGACGTTCCGCTCGTGATCGACACCACCGAAGTGGATGTGCTTGAGATCGCATTGCAAACTGCGCCTGGACGTTGTTTGATCAACTCAACTCATCTCGAATCGGGCCGTGAAAAAGCCGATAAGATTTTTGGTCTCGCAAAGAAACACAACGCCGCGGTGATCTGTCTCACCATAGACGAGAACGGCATGGCAAAGACTGCGCAACTCAAATATGAAGTTGCAAAACGTATTTACGATATCGCCGTCAATGACCACGGACTCAAGCCCGAAGATTTGGTCTTCGATGACCTTACCTTCACCCTCGCTACTGGCGATGTTGAATTTGTCGACTCCGCCAAAGAGACTATTGAAGGTATTCGACTCATCAAACAGAATCTGCCTGGCGTAATGACTTCGCTTGGCGTGAGCAATTTATCCTTCGGTCTCGCCCCACAGGCTCGCCCTCCATTGAACTCCGTCATGCTGTATTACTGCGTTCAAGCTGGTCTGGACATGGCTATCGTCAACGCCGCGCATGTGATGCCATACGCCGAGATCGGGGCAGGAGAACGCAACCTGTGCGAAGACCTGATCTTCAACCGCCGCGCAGACGCACTTCAACTTTTCATTGAGCATTTTGAAACAGTCACCGTTTCAACCGAGTCCGCTATTGCTGACCCCACAGCAGGTATGACCCCTGAGCAACGACTGCACTGGAAAATTTTGCACCGCCACAAAGATGGTGTCGAAGCGGATATTGACGAGATCATGAACCGCTCCCTCACCCTGCCCTCTCCCGAGGAGAGAAGGGTTGGGGATGAGGGCAAGCCAATCAAATATAACTCACGCCTTCCCGACAAACTAAAAGAACGCATCCGTGAATTGCGCAAAAATGCTACCGAAGCCGAGCAATTCATGTGGTCAATTCTCCGCAATCGTGCGTTCCATGATGCGAAATTCCGTCGTCAGCATCCAATGGAAGGTTATATTCTGGACTTCTATTGTCATGAAGCAAGACTTTGTGTTGAACTTGATGGAAGTCAACACAATGAAGATGAACAAGTCAAGTATGATGATGAGCGTACAAAAACGTTAAAGGAAAAGCAAGGTGTTCAAGTTGTTCGTTTCTGGAATAGTGATGTTCTTAATAAAACAGAAGATGTGCTGAATGTTCTCTGGGACATTCTTGATGAAAGACTCGCTCCCTCACCCCTACCCCCTCTCCCGAAAGGAGAGGGGAACTCCCTTCCCCCCTCGGGGGAAGGGTTGGGGATGAGGGCGCGTCAACACGAGATTGCAGTCCACACCCTTAACACCGTTCTCCTCCCCGCCATGAAAGAAGTGGGAGATAAATTCGGCGCGGGTGAATTGATCCTGCCCTTCGTGCTGCAATCAGCTGAAACGATGAAGAAGACCGTCTCCCATCTTGAGAATTATCTCGAAAAAGTGGAAGGCGTCACCAAGGGAACAGTTGTCATTGCCACAGTCTATGGCGATGTGCATGACATTGGCAAGAACCTCGTCAAGACCATTCTCGCCAACAACGGCTACACCGTCATTGATCTCGGCAAGCAAGTCCCTGCTGAGACGATCATCACCAAAGCAGTGGAAGCCAACGCCACAGCAATTGGCTTATCTGCCTTGTTAGTTTCTACTTCCAAGCAGATGCCGCTCATTGTCAACGAAATGCAGCGCCGTGGACATAAGATTCCCATCCTCATTGGCGGCGCGGCCATCAACCGCCGCTTCGGTCGTCGCATCCTCTTCGCCGAGGATGGCAACGCCTACGAGCCTGGTGTCTTCTATTGTAAGGATGCCTTCGAAGGCCTCGACACAATGGACTCGTTGATCGACCCCAAACGCAAACCAGCCATGCTTGAGCAACTCCGCAAAGATGCAGACATGGAAATGAACCGTCCGAGCGTTGAACGTTCAAACGTTCGAACGGTTGAACGTTCAAACATTGTGCCAGCACCAATTGCTCTCCCAACGAAACTTGGTCAAAGAGTCGTTCATGACATGCCGTTGGAAATGGTGCTCAAGCATCTCAACATCAACGAACTGTATCGTCTATCCTGGGGCGCAAAGAACACCCACGGCGCAGAATGGGAAAAGATGAAGAAAGACTTCGATGCCCGCCTTGCCAAGATGACCAAGGAAGCCCTCAAAGATAGCTGGCTCAAACCTCAAGCCGTGTATGGTTACTTCCCATGTCAGGCCGATGGCGATGACCTGATCATCTATGATCCCGAATCCGTTTCATCCGTTTATCCGCTTCCAAATCCGCTACCAGAGATCGCGCGTTTCAACTTCCCACGCCAACCCTACGACGATCATCTCGCACTTTCAGATTACTACGCATCCGTTGAGTCAGGTCAAATGGATGTGGTTGCCCTTCAAGTCGTCACTGTCGGTCTCGAAGCCACCGAAAAATTTGAAAAGATGCAGGCCGCCAACGACTATACCGAAGCCTACTTCCTACACGGACTTGCAGTTCAAACTGCCGAAGCGACAGCCAATTACCTGCATGAGCACATCCGCCGCGAGTTAGGTCTGAGCGAAGATCAGGGCAAGCGTTATTCATGGGGCTATCCCGCCATCCCCGAATTGGAAGATCACTTCAAGGTCTTTCAACTATTGCCTGGCGTGGAAACAGAACTCGGCATGAGCCTCGCTACCTCGGGACAACTCATCCCCGAACAATCCACCGCCGCCATCATTGTCCATCACAGGAATGCGAAGTATTACTCGGTGGGTGAGTCTAGAGTTGAACAGTTAATGAAATAAAACATAAACAGGAACACAGTGCACACGCATCTGTGTTCCTGTTTCCATGTATACTTATTTTTATGAAGAAGCATTATATTACTTTCATCTTTTTATTCCTTGCTATTCTTGGCGCAAGCATCACGCGTCACTATAGCGAATCGTGGGATGAATTGCAATTCTATAGATACGCCGGCCATGCGCTCGAGTCTTACAGCACCTGGCCGAAGCAAGGTGAGATCATTGTCACGGGCAACACGTACGATAATTACGGACCCGCGTTTGTAATTTTTACTTCACTTACAGCCAACTTGCTCCATTCATTTAATCCCAACTGGCTCATCTCAGATTATCGCCATTTCATTTATTATCTTGTTTTCCTTGCAGGCGTTTGGGCATTTCACGATATTGCAAAACGTTGGATGAATCAACTTGCGGCAATTACAGCAACTATGCTTTTTCTCACCCAACCGCTTTTCTGGGGACATGCCTTTTTTAGTCCCAAAGATATTCCCTTTATGAGTCTTTTTTTATTGAGTCTTTCTTTTGGATTCAGGATGGTGGACTCTTCCCAACTGATTTCATTTGACTCGTTGACTCAATCTGCTAGGCGGACTCTCCTCAGTCTTTCCGCGCTCTGGCTTGTTTCTGTTTTCTCTTTATATCTCTTCACTGATGCATTTCGCCTGCTCATTGAGAATCTTGTCCGCTCTGCCGCATCTGGCGAAACGAATATCATTTCTCTGATCGCATCTGATATTCACAAGGTTGAGCCTGAAGTTTACATTCAAAGATATTTTGTGTTTTTCCTTTGGGCGCGTTCGATCTTCTTTCTTCTTTCTTCTTCCATTCTTTTATTTTCTGCCCGCCGCCATCTGCCATCTGTATTCCGCATTCTGCCTTCTGCAATCATCCTCGGTATTACAGCCTCCACCCGCATTCTTGGCCCGCTGGCAGGGTTGATCGTTGTTTATTACGCATTCCGAGTCTCGATACTGCGGACGAACACCGCCTACTCGACCACCAAACACGCAACACGTAACACTTTCATTTTTGTCTTAACATCCTACGCCATCCTTGCCATCATCACCATGTACATTACCTGGCCGTATCTCTGGCCGAATCCGTCAGCGCGGCTGCTTGAAAGTTTTCAGGTAATGTCGCAATACCCGTGGAAGGGACAAGTCCTTTTTAACGGACAATATTATTCCTCGACGAATTTGCCTTTATCCTATATTCCTGTTTTACTTGCCATTCAGTTCACTGAACCTGTTTGGCCTTTGTTTGTAGTTGGTTTGTTCGCGCTTTGTAAAAACAATATGGCTTTGGCATCTACTTTACTGTGGTTTGTCTTGCCACTATTTTCTTTGATAATCACGCGCGCGCCTTTATACGATAATACGCGGCAAATATTTTTTATCCTGCCGCCTGTGTTTTTCGTGGCAGGCTTGGGTGTGGAGTCTGTTTTCGGATGGCTGAATCAGTCAAAAGTTAAAGCGGGAATCGCGCTGTTGTTGATCCTGCCCGGTGTGGTCGCGGGTATCCGCCTGCATCCGTATGAATATGTCTATTACAATAATCTGGTTGCGAATCCAGATGGAAAATTTGAATTGGATTATTGGGCGGCGTCGTATCGTGAGGCGGCGAATTGGTTGAATGACAATGCGCCTTTGGGCGCAACGATTGTTGTGGGCGATCCTCAGCACATTGCTGAGTTATATTTGCGTAATGACTTGCAGGTTTCGTCAGGAAACGAATCTCCTGATTATGCAATTTTTTCCATACGCTATAATCAACATGAAAATAATTTTGCTGAATATAAAACTGTATATAAAATCGAACGCGGCGAAATGCTGTTTGCCGTGATCAAGAAAAAATAATGAGGTGACATGGATTTTCTGGAACAACTTTCTTTGGGGACGATTCTCGCTGATGGTGCAATGGGTACGATGCTGCATGCGCGCGGTGTGGGGTTTGATAAATGTTTTGATGAATTAAATTTAACCAACCCTGCGGCGGTGGCGGATATTCATCGTGAATACATCGAAGCGGGCGCGCAGTTGATCATCACGAATACATTTGGCGCGAATCGATTCAAATTAAAAAAACACGGGCTTGAAGATGATGTGGTTGAGATCAACCGCGCAGGCGTGGAGCTTGCAAAGCGGGCGGTGGCTGCATCATTCAAGGATGTGCTCGTGGCTGGTGACATTGGTCCGCTTGGGGTGCGTATTGCTCCGTACGGGCGTGTGAAGCCCGAAGAAGCGCGTGCCGCGTTTGCAGAGCAAGTGAAAGCTTTGGCGGATGCTGGTGCAGAGTTGATCGTCATTGAAACCATGAGCGACTTGTATGAAATTCAGGAAGCGATCAAAGCCGCGAAGGAAGTTTCGAAATTACCTGTTGTCGCATCCGTAACATTTACGCGTGATGACCGCACCTTGCTCGGCGATGATCCGATGAAAGTGGCGCGAAAATTAAGAGATGCGGGCGCGGATGTGATCGGCGTAAATTGTTCGGGCGGCCCTTCGCAGTTGTTGCGTATTTTGAAGCAGATGAAACAAGCTGTCTCTGATGGGAAATTCTGGGTCAAGCCGAATGCGGGCTGGCCCGAGCAGGTTGGCGGGCGCATCATGTATCCCGCAGATGCAGATTACTTTGGCGATTATGCGCTTGCGTTCCGTGAGGCAGGCGCAAGTATTGTCGGTGGATGTTGCGGCACAACGCCTCAGCATATCACCGCGATGAAGAAGGCGTTTGAGTCAACGCCAGTTCTTTTCACTGATTCGATTACTGTCTTAACCGATGATGAATCCATGGATGAACCCGCAGAGCAGCCGACTCAACTTGCGCAAAAACTTTCCTCTGGAAAATTTTCTGTTTGTGTGGAAATGGACCCGCCGCGCGGACTCTCGACCCACAAACTGCTGGCTGGCGCTTCGCTCCTAGCCGACGCAGGAGCGGATGTCATCAATGTAGCTGACTCTCCGATGGCACGCATGCGTATGTCTGCCTGGGCGGTGTGCGATCTTGTCCAACGGAAGGTTGGGGTGGAAACAACTTTGCATTTCCCCACCCGTGGGCGAAACCTTCTGCGTGTGCAAGGCGACTTGCTCGCAGCTCATGCGCTCGGTATTCGCAATGTCTTTGTCGTGATGGGTGACCCCACCTCCATTGGTGATTATCCCGAAGCGATGGATAACTACGACCTTGTTCCATCAGGCTTGATCAAACTTATCAAACAGGGATTCAACATGGGCGTGGATCATTCTGGCACAAGCATTGGTCAGCCGACAAACTTTTTCGTTGGCGCGGCTTTGAATCTATGCCCGCAGGATGTGGATAATGAAGTGAAGAACCTGCATCGCAAAGTAAAAGCGGGCGTGGACTTTTTTCTCACCCAGCCGATCTATCGTATGGACGATGGTCCCAAATTGCTCGAAGCCTACGAAGCAAAACATGGCAAATTTAGCAAGCCGATCCTGGCTGGAATTTTACCCATTGTGAGTTCCAGGCACGCCAATTTCCTGCATCATGAAGTGCCAGGCATCTTCATCCCTGACGAGGCGCGCACTAGGATTGAATCCGCAGGCGAAGATGGAGCGAAGGTTGGCGTGGAGCTTGCCGTGGAATTAATTCAAAATATTAAACCCTGGGCCAGCGGAATTTACATCATGCCGCAATTCCATCGTTATGACATGGTCGCGGAAATCATAGAAGCGGTAAAATAAGCATATGCTGCTAACCATTGACATTGGTAATACCAACTTAACCCTTGGCTTGTACGAGGGCGATCAACTCGGCGCGCATTGGCGGCTTGCCACTGACAATAACCGCATGCCCGATGAATACGGTTTGCAGTTGTTGGGATTATTACAGAACGCGGGAAAAACACTAAAGGAAATTAATGGAATTTCACTCGCGTCGGTTGTTCCGCCATTAACTGGCAGGGTGATTCAAGCCTGCCGCGAATATCTTAAACAAGAACCGTTGGTGGTGGATACGGGCATCAAAACGGGAATTAAGATTCGCTACGAAGATCCCAAGGCCGTTGGCGCGGATCGGGTCTGCGACGCGGTGGCGGTGATGAAGCTATATGGCGGCCCTGCCTGTGTGGTGGATTTTGGAACTGCCACGACATTCAACGCCATTACCAAAGATGGCGAATATCTTGGCGGAGCGATCACGGCGGGAATTAATCTCGCGGCTGAAGCTTTATACACCCGTGCCGCGAAATTGCCGCGCATTGACTTGCAAGTTCCGCCGTCGGTGATCGGACGAAACACAGTTCACGCGATGCAGTCCGGGTTACTGTTTGGGTATGTGAGCATGGTCGAAGGAATGGTGGCAAGGTTCAGGTCAGAACTGGGAAGCGATATGAAAGTCGTCGCTACCGGCGGACTGGCTGAAGTTGTCGCGAAGGAAACCAAAGTCATAGACATCATCGCCCCCTGGTTGACTCTCGATGGGCTTCGCCTTATTTGGGAACTGAATCAGCAGAAATAAATTATCGTTCGCCAAATCTCAAGAGGATCACGCCGGTCAATACCAACATGCCGCCGATGAGTTGCATGCCAGTCAAAATCTCGTTCAATAAAAAATAAGCCCAGATCGCGGTGAAGGCGGGTTCGAGTGTGGCGATCAAATTTGAAGTAGTGGGGGAGAGATAGCGGATGCTCAATGTGTACAGTCCAAATCCGCCGAGAGTGGGTGCAACGCCGAGAAAGAAGAGCAGTCCCCAGCCGGGGATAGAATTTCCAAGCCAGAGCATATCTGCAAAAGGCGCTTTCCCTGTAATTAATAGATCATTCCCAAGATTGAAGAATAATAAAAATACAGTTGCGAACGCGAAGCTGTAAAGCAATGCTGTCCATGAATCGATGTTTGTATCTGAAGCATGTTTGCCTTCGAGATTGTAAATGGCAAACATCAGCCCGGAGATCAATCCGAAAATAATTCCCAATGGATTGAGATTCCACACGGCTGGATCGTATGCGCCCGAAACAAGGACAATCCCCCCAAGGCTGAGCAGGATCGATACTATTTTGATTTTGCTAAAATGTTCCTTGAAAACGATTTTGCTCAAGATCGCGGTCATTGCCGGGGAACTGAATGCCATGACCGTAGCCACCGCCGCGCCGTTGTATTGAACAGAGAACGTCCACATGGAATTGAAGATGGCGAGGGTCAATCCATACATAACCATGAAACCCCAATGCTTGCGGTCAAGTTGAAAACGCGCGCGGCTGAATAAAAGCAACCCAACCACCATGCCGAACGAAACAAACAAGTCGCGCCAAAATGCCAGCACCAAAGACGGCAGGGAATATGTTTTGCTTATGTAGCTGATGAGGATGCCCGTTGTTGACCAAATCACGGTTGCGGTGAGCGCGATCATAAATCCGCGTGAAGCTTGGGAGGTTTGTTTCATAATACATCCTTTAAAAATGACAGTCACCGCGCGCAGCGGGTGACTGTCATTTGTGTGCCCCCACGGGAATTCGAATCCCGGTTTAAGCCTTGAGAGGGCTTCGTCCTGGGCCACTAGACGATGGGGGCGTTAGCGGGCTGTATTCTATCATCCCGAATTTGAATCGTCAACGAAGACATGAATTTCCTTCGGGCCATGCACGCCGATGGTGAGTGTCATTTCGATATCTGCGGTGCGTGATGGCCCGGTGATGAACACTGCCGCGCTTTTATCGTTTACGAACTTCATCGCATCTGACAATGATGGAAGAATGTTGGAGGATTTCAAAACGGCGATGTGGATTTCGGGTAAGAGTGACGCATGCAGCGCGCCGTCCGCTTCCAGTACGGACCCGGTATCTGCCAGCCCACAAATGGCATTCGTCACCCCGACAAGGATTTTGTCGTCGGGCGTATCGGTGAATTCGATATTCGCTTTGCGCAAAAGTGACTCTTTCAAAGTGTTCGGCTCAAGATGGATTTTATTGACTCCGCGCGCGTTGAGGAATTCAATGATTGATTGGGTTGGGTTTTTGGTTAAGGTGACGTATCCGCTTAAGGCGGTGAGTTCGTTGGTGAATTGTTCAACCTTGTTTATGTCACTCTGAGGGAGCAGAGCGACCGAAGAGTCTCTGTCATTATTTCCGAGATCCTTCGCTTCGCTCAGGATGACATCATTTTTATTCCATTGTTCCCTAAACGTTTTCCCAGCAAAACGTGGAAAGTCCTTGCTGTAGCCCCAACCAGTAATCGCGGGCAGACGCATCCACTGGGAGCGGGGGGAGAGGAGATGAGTTCCCAGCGCAGCGAATTTTTGTGAGGCCGCATATAGCTTCGGGTGAGTCGCGAGGCGGGCGTATAGTTGCAGACCCAACCTCGTTGACCAGGTCAATCCAGCGCCGCCTACGGTCTGCGGTCTATTGTCCACGGTCGGGATTTGCCCAGCCCTCACACGAGTGAGTAATTTCGGCAGATCAATATCCACGGGACAAGCATCTTTGCACGCGCCGCACAGTGACGATGCTTGCGCGAGTTGAACATAATTTTCACCGAGCAAGCCCGGTGAAATGACCGAGCCAATGGGACCGGGATACGGCGCAATGGATTTATCTTTGCCGATGTAGGCGTGGCCGCTGAGTTCGCGGAAAACGGGACAGGCGTTGAGGCACGCGCCGCAGCGAATGCAATACAAAGATTCCTTGAGCGGAGAATTTCTTAAACGCATGCGGCCGTTATCGAGAATGATGAGGTGACGCGTTTGATTCTCCAAAGGCTTGTTGAGCAGTTGGGTATAGACCGTTAACTTTTGCCCAGTTGCGGAGCGGGGCAGAAGCGAAAGCATGAGCGAAAGATTTTCAAGATTTGGGACCAGCCGCTCCATGCCCATCAGCGCAATGTGGACAGGCGGGATCGTGGTGACCATGCGTCCGTTGCCTTCGTTGGTGATGATGCAAACTGTGCCTGTTTCTGCAACGCCAAAATTGACTCCGCTGAAACCTATATCGGCGGTCAGGAAAATTTCGCGCAGAACTTTGCGGGCGGTCGCGGTGAGTGTAGGAATGTCGGTTGTGTATGGAATGCCGAGTTTTTCATGGAAGAGCTCCCCGACCTGCTCTTTGCGTAAATGCGCGGCGGGTGTGATGATGTGACTTGGCCTTTCGTGGCGAAGCTGCACGATGTATTCGCCGAGGTCGGTTTCGACGACGCGGATGCCTTCTGCTTCAAGCTTATGATTTAATTCGATCTCTTCGGAGACCATGCTTTTGGATTTGGCAATTAATAATGGAGTCCGACGACTCCTGTCGTCGGTGTTGTTTTCACTCCAACGTCTGGAGACGTTGGAGTCCGCAATTCCTAAAATAATTTGAATCGCCTCTGCCGCATCCTTTGCGCGATGGACGATGACCCCGTTCTCTTCGTTCTTTGCGATGAATTGCGCGAGATATTCGTCAAGGTGTTCGATCACATCCGCGCGGATGGCGTGTGCGCGCTGGCGTCTCTTGCGCCAATCAGGAATTGACTCAAATGCCGCGGCGCGTCCTTTCAGACGACGCTCGGTATTGTTGTCTAGCGCGATCTGAAGAGTTTCGTTTTCAATTGATTCGCGAATTCTTTGACGGAATGTATCCATGATTTATCCTGTTGAACGATCTGTCTTGCATTTTCGTCGCCCCAGCGCCTGCGTTTTTCCATCATGCCTTCGGCAGTTTCCTTGCGGATCTTGCCAATGATGCGCATGGCTTCCTCGCTACCAATTCCTCTCCAGCGCAAGAGTGCATAGGCTACTGTCCCTGTGCGATGAATGCCCGCCGAACAATGAATCAGAAGAGAGCCGCCTTCATCCAGTAATTGCGAGAGTTGCGGCATGGCTTGAAGAAGCCGTTCGTGAACTTCTCCTTCAGGATAGTTGCCATTGGGAACTGGCAGCCAGATCCAGTTGATGCCCGCCTTTTTTGCCATGTCACCATAGCTTTCGGCGTGTTCTTTTTCTTTTAGCAGGGTGACAATATGCGTACAACCCATCTCACGCAGGTGCGGAAAATCCACTCCGCGTGGACGGTGGTTAAGGGCAATTCGTCCGTTGCCTACTTTTACAAAGTTGTACTTTGAGGTTTCTTTCATTCAACAGATTTCGTGCCAATATACAATCCGCGTCCATCCAAACCTTTTGCGTCGTGGGTTGTCTTCAACCCGGCAGTTTCAAATGCGTCGAGATAATCCTTGTGGGAGAATAATCCCAATTTATGGGTTTCAGTGGTGTATTCGATTTTCTTCGATGTTCCGATCAGATATTGAAATTCGATCATGGAGATATTACCCCTGCGTGAACTGCGACTCATGCGGGCAATTTTCAGGTCATCGCGGTTCACAACTGTCATGTGGATGTGCCCCACGTTCCATTGGTCCGATGAAAACCAGGGTTCAACCAGCAAGACTCCCCCTGGTAATAAATGTCCAGCCATATTGCGGATGGCTTTGGCAAGGTTGGATTTTGTCCTGACATAACCGATGGAACTGAACAGGCAGGTAATGACATCAAATTTGTGATTCAATGTGAAATCAAGCATATCGCCATGATGAAATTTAATGCCCGGGTATTTTTTGCGCGCAACGGACAGCATTTTTGAATCAAGGTCAATGCCCTCGACGTGATAGTGCTGGTTGAGCAGGTTCGCATGTGTGCCTGTTCCGCAAGCCACATCCAAAAGTTTATGCCCGCCTGACTTTTTGTGCTTCTGGATAAATTTTTGCAGCTTTTTGGTTTCCACAGAATAATCCTTGTCAATGGAAGCATAAATATCATCATAGTAATTTGCTGATTTCGAGAACATATTTACCTCTGATTTAACACTTCCGCGATATGCATCACGCGTTGACTTTTCTTCTGCCGATTCAATCCGCCTGCGATGTGCATGAGACAACCCGCATCGGTCACGACTAAAGTCGGAGACTGACTCGCTTCCAAGTTGCTGATCTTGCGCTTTAGCCATTCTGCTGAAAGTTCAGGGTGCTCCACAGACATGATGCCGCCGAAGCCGCAGCATTCTTCCGCTTGCGGAAGTTCCACGAGAGTTGAGCCTTGAACATTTGCCAGCAATGCGCGCGGTTGTTTATCCACGTTGATTCCGCGCAGGGTATGACAGGATGGATGATAGGTTAACATTCCATCCCATTTTGCGCCGACATCAGTAACGCCTAATTTATCCACGAGATATTCTGTGAATTCATAAGTCCGCGCGGCGAGCGCTTTTGCGCGCGGATGCCAGTTCGAATCCCCTTCAAATAGTTCTGTATAGTTATGCCTGAACATGTGCGCGCATGAACCAGACGGTGTGACAATATCTCCTGTTGTTTTCTCAAAAACTTTTATGGTGTGTTCCGCGATGGCACGCGCGTCTTTGCGGAGACCTGCGTTGAATTGAGGCTGTCCGCAGCAGGTTTGCTCACGGGCGAAGTCCACGTCAATGCCGAGGCGGGAGAGAACATCCACGACGGCCTGACCAGTTTTCGGGAAGAATGAATCGACGAGACAGGTGACGAAGAGTTGGACTTGAGTCATAATTCCATTTTAATCCCGAATATAAAAAACATGACGGACTCATTATCGAGTTCGTCATGTTTTCATTGCAATATTTGCGGACTGAAGTCCGCGCTCCTAAATTTTTCTAGCCAAAAGAAATTCCAATATCATGGGCGGTGCGGACAATGTCTGAATCCATTGGAACCATTTTCATCTTGCCCATGGCTTCTTCGATCGGTACATATTTAACGTGTGGTGGGTCGAGAGCAACCATTACGCCGCCCTGACCTTCTTCCAATCCGCGGACGGCGGCGGCGCCGAAACGCAGGGCTGTCAGGCGGTCGAAGGATGTGGGGGAGCCGCCGCGCAGCAAGTGACCGAGAACAACCACGCGCGTTTCCTTCCCTGAAATGGCGTGGATCTCAGCCGCCACTTTTTCACCGATACCACCCAGACGTTCAGCGCGCCCGGCTTCATGTTCGACTACTGTGACTGCGCCGCCTTTTGGCGAGGCGCCTTCGGCCACCACCACAATGGTAAATTTGTTGCCGCGCGCATCGCGTTCCTTGATCTTTTCAACGACTTTGTGAATATCGTAGGGATGTTCGGGGATGAGGATCACATCAGCCGAACCAGCGACGCCTGAGTGAAGAGCGATCCAACCTGCGTAGCGGCCCATCACTTCCACGACCATGACCCGTCCGTGTGAAGCAGCCGTTGAGTGAAGCCGATCAAGCGCCTCGGTGGCGAAGCCGACTGCGGTATCAAATCCGAAGGTGACTTCTGTCTTGTCGAGATCGTTGTCAATTGTTTTTGGCACTGAGATCAGACGCAATCCTTTTTTCGCCAGCACGCTTGCGATTGCCAGCGAACCGTCGCCGCCAACGGTGATGAGCGCGTCAATGTGATGCAGGCGGAATCCGCGCACGATCTCATCACTGCGATCCACTTCTTCCATCGTCCCATCCGGGCGCATGATCGGATATTTGAGAGGATTATTGCGGTTGCTGGTCCCAAGGATGGTTCCGCCCAGATGAGTAATGCCGCTGACCCTTTCGCGAGTCAATGGAACAAAACCTCCGCTTGGATATTCTTCCGGTGATAGTATCCCGTGAAAACCGTCCAGCACGCCGTACACATCCCAGCCGCGTGTGTGTGCAGAAAGCGCCGCCGCTCGAATGACAGCATTCAGCCCGGGGGCATCGCCTCCGCCAGTGCTGATCGCAATTTTTTTGATTGGTGTATTAAATATAGGCATAAGGTTCTCCGTAATGATAATTAAGTTCCGGGCTGGATTATAGTACCGTATTGCATTAAGTCTGTTAATGTTTTTTGGGGGTCATTGGGAATCGCCGTGATAAACCATTTTCTGTACACGGATTTCACGGGAAACACGGAAAAGAGCAGATTTTAAAGGTCTTTCCGTGTCGTCCGTGCGCGAAGCGTCCGTGTACAAGAATCACGGCAAATCCCAGAGAGCCGTTTTTTGAATAACGAAAATCATGTTTCCTTATTGATTCTGCAATCCCGATTCCTCGTTTTTACGGTATCATTCGCCGCTATGGACTTCAAAACTAAACCCTCTCAAAAATTTGACCTGCCTAAGCGCATCGCTCGTCTTGGTGAATTAGCCTACAACCTATGGTGGACTTGGCATCCTGAAGCTGCGCGGCTTTTTGGAAAACTTGATTACGATCTGTGGGAACGCCTGGGACATAACCCGATCCGTTTGTTACAGGAGATCGGTCACGGCCGTTTAACTCAGGCCGCGAAGGAAAAGGATTATCTTGCATTGTACGACGCGCTCTTTGGAGATTTCGATTCATACTTCACCAATGAATCATGGTCGCAAAAAAATCATCCTGAACTGAAGAATCCCATAGCATATTTTTCAATGGAATTCGGCTTGCATGAAACACTTCCCATTTATTCTGGCGGACTTGGCGTGCTGGCCGGTGACCACCTAAAAGAATCCTCAGATCTTGGCCTGCCTTTGGTCGCTGTCGGCTTCATGTATGGTCAGGGATATTTTTCGCAGCGCATCAGCGAAGACGGCTGGCAGGATGCGATCAACAATCCCTTGACCTTCGAACATTTGCCGGTGACTCTTGTTACAAAAAATGACAAGCCTGTCACCATTCAAATCGAGTTCCCAGATCGAAATATTGTTGCGCAAATTTGGGAAGTCCGCGTAGGCCGCGTAGCGCTTTACTTGCTGGATTCAAATGTCGAAGCCAACAATGAATATGACCGCCTGCTCACTGCGCGCCTGTACTGGTCTGACCTTGACCGCCGCGTGATGCAGGAAGTTTTGCTTGGAGTTGGCGGCGTGCGCGCCTTGCGGGCATTGGGATTCAAACCAGCCGTCTGGCATATGAACGAAGGCCACGCCTCTTTCCTGACCCTGGAGCGGGCGCGTGAACTGGTGGCATCTGGCTCCACTTTTGAAAACGCCGCCAAAAAGACCCTCGGCCAAAATGTATTCACAACCCACACACCAGTCCCTGCCGGCAATGACGAATTTCCGCTCTGGCTGCTTGATAAATATCTCGCCAAACTCTGGCCCGAGCTTGGACTCACCCGCGAAGAATTTGTGGACATTGCCAAGCATCATCAGCCTCACGGTGAGACGTTCTCCATGCCCGTCCTTGCCTTGAAGCTTTCAGGCGGAAGCAACGGCGTTTCAGAATTGCACGGAGAAGTTTCGCGCGATATGTGGAAGTTCCTCTGGCCTGACCGCGAAGAGAAGGATGTCCCGATCCAGCATGTCACCAACGGAGTCCACACCGCAAATTGGATGGCGCGCCGTTTGAATAATTTGTTCGAAAATCATTTGGGCGGAGATTGGTACGAGCATTTGGATGAACCCGCTTTTTGGTCCAAGCTGGATACCGTTCCAGATTCAGAATTATGGGCGGTCCGTTTGCATCTCAAGCGCAAACTTGCCTTCTACATGCGCGAACGTGTCCGTGATCGCTGGGGACATGGCGGCTTCCACCCTGTGCAGGTGGTATCTTCTGGTGTGCTGATCAATCCCTACGCGTTGACCATTGGCTTTGCGCGCCGCTTTGCAACATACAAGCGCGCCAATTTAATTCTCTCTGATATCGAGCGCTTGCTTGACATCATCAACCGCCCCAATATGCCTGTGCAAATCATCTTTGCGGGCAAGGCACATCCCGCCGATGAGCCTGGCAAGCAATTGATTCAAAAGGTATATCGCACCGTCAAGAAAGCCGAGACAGGCGGACGCCTTGTCTTCCTCGAAGATTACGATATGAATCTCGCGCGCTATCTCGTTCAGGGTGTGGATGTGTGGATGAATACTCCGCGCCGCCCGATGGAAGCCAGCGGAACTTCAGGCATGAAGGCCGCAATCAACGGCGTGCTGAACTTCTCCGTGCTGGACGGTTGGTGGCGTGAAGCCTATAACGGTCACAACGGCTGGTCCATCGGCGAGGATAAGGAATATGAGTCGAATGAAATTCAGGATACAGCCGACGCAGAAGATCTGTATCACACGCTCGAGCATGAGATCATTCCGCTGTATTACAACCGCGACCCGAAGGAAATTTCCCATGAGTGGCTCGCGCGCATGAAAAACACCATGAAGACCTGCATCCCGCAATTTTCCACGCGCCGCATGGTGAAGGAATATGCCGAGAAATTCTACGTCCCCGCGTTGAAGAAATAGATTTCAGACGATGGACGATGGACAGTGGACCGAAAAACCATTGTTTATCGTCCACGGTCTACGGTCAAAATTACTGCATACGAAAATAAAGAGAATCCCATGTTCCCCGAAATTACAGTCACCGAACTCGGTGAAAAACTAAAGTCAGACGAAAAATTTATTCTGCTGGATGTCCGTGAACTGTCAGAGTTGGAGTATGCCAAAATAACAGACAGCAGGCTCGAGGTCACGCCCATGAGCCGACTGGCAGGTGAAGGCGTTGCCGCTTTGTCCGAGTCAGCCCGGGCGCAGGAAATTCCTGTGTATGTCATCTGTCATCATGGCAGCCGCAGTATGCAGGTGACTGGCTGGCTGGCCCAGCAGGGATATAAAAATGTGATCAACGTCAGCGGGGGAATTGACGCGTATGCGCGTAAGGTGGATTCTTCGGTTGGGTTTTATTAAACAGTAGTGTCCGTCATTGCGAGGGCGTTCTTGTTCTTGCCCGAAGCAATCTCCCTTAATGTCACGGAGATTGCTTCGTCAGTAAATGCACCCTCCTCGCAATGACGGAAATTTTCCCATTAAACCAGACTGCCATCCTTTCGGATGGCAATCGTGGGGCGCTGTGGCAATTTCTTCGTTAGTTCACGGAGAGGGATGCCACAGCGCTGGGTTTACTACTATTCATAAGTGACATCACCTCCTCCATTTCATAAAATGGCGGTTAAATTGTTTGCCCCCGATCAATAACGAGAGTATGTCACAAAACAAATCGGATGTCAATAGGCGAAATTAGATTCTCACAAAATTGTAATACTTGCAGGGTGGGGCAGCTTGCCCCAGCAAGTACATTTCCATTCCTGAAAATTTGTGATACCTTTTGAGAGTCTCCGCCAGATAATCACCGCTATCCTTGCAGAAATGAGTTTGCTGAAAAGACTCAGCCATAGAGCACACAGAGTTCATTGAGTTTTTTTGAAGGTTTTGCGTTTCCCTCTTTTTTCTCTGTGACTAAATCCTTTTTGCAGTAGACTCTGAAATTCAATCAGGAGTGATGTATGAAAACCAATCCCAATAAACTATGGATCATCGTGTTCGCCCTCGGCTGGCTGTTCGATTTCCTGTTTTGGAAACAAACGCCCGGCGTCAACTTTGCGATATTCATGACCGCCTGTATCACAGCGGCATTCTATCTTTTGTTGAGCGATGGGCTTCGCCCGAATCGCACCAGCCTGATGCTGCTCCCGTTATTCGGCTTCTTCGCCGTTGTGACAGTTCTCCGCGCCGAGTCGATGACGATCTTCCTCGCGTACACATTCACACTGTTAATGATGACCCTGCTTGCAGTCAGTTATCTGGGCGGGCGCTGGTATCTGTACACGATGGTCGATTACATCGGAAAATTCATGCAATTGGCAGGCAGTGTGCTTGTCCGCCCAATCGGCTTTACAAATGATATTCGCAAGGTGCAGACAGAGGCGGGTGTTCAACCTGCAAAGCGCAATATCTGGCCTGTGGTGCGCGGCATTGTCATCGCGCTGCCGATCATTGCCATCTTTGCCTCCCTGCTCGCTTCAGCGGATGCGATCTTCAGCCAGCGGCTGACCGATCTCATTGAATGGTTCAACATTGAGAATCTGCCTGAGTTGATCTTTCGTCTTGTTTACATCGTCGTCATTGGATACGGCCTTGCGGGCATTGTGTTACATGCCTCCACAGAATCAAAGGATGAGAAACTTGCGGGTGAAGGCAAGCCGTTCATTCCTCCGTTCCTCGGTTATGTCGAATCGACAATTGTGCTGGGAAGCGTGGTTGCGCTTTTCCTCGTGTTCGTGACGATTCAATTTCAATATTTCTTCGGCGGCACATCCAATATTCACATTGACGGTTTTACCTACGCCGAATATGCGCGCCGCGGCTTCGGCGAACTGGTGACCGTGGCATTCTTTGCATTGCTCATGTTCCTTACATTCAGCGCCATCACCAAACGCGACACGGAAACTCAGCGCAAAATTTTTTCGGGACTCGGCGTGACGCTGGTCGCTCTCCTGCTGGTCATGCTCGTTTCGGCGTACCAGCGTCTCGGTCTGTATGAAGCGGCGTATGGCTTCTCTCGTCTGCGCACGTACACGCACGTCTTTCTGATTTGGATCGGCCTGCTTTTGGTCACAACCATCGTCCTTGAAATCCTGCGCAAAGAGAACTTGTTTACGTTTGCGATGTTGATCGCATCGCTTGGATTCGCGATGTCATTGCCCCTTCTAAATGTGGATGCGTTCATTGTGAATCAAAATATTCAACGTGAGGTCCATGCGCAAAAAAATAGCAGCGTGGATTTGGATGCTCAATACTTTTTGAATCTTTCTGATGATGCGATTCCTCCGCTGGTAAAAGCGTTTCGGACTCCGTCCCTGCCTGATTCTGTCCGAGAGAAAGTTGGCGCGTCTCTGGCATGTATCCAATACACACGCGGACTCGATGAAAGTGAAATTTCGTGGCAGTCATTTCAATTTGCCCGTCTCAATGCAGACAAGGCTCTGGCTTTGGTTAAGAAAGATTTGAAAGGCTATGTCGTGGACGATAGCGAATATCCGTACATGGTCACTACTCCATCGGGTGAAGAATTCTCCTGCTCGCCGTATTATTTTGATTAGCCTCTGCAAGAGGTAAGTGCGTCGCACCTGACTTAATGGGAAAATCCAAACGAGAGGATTCTTCTTCTTTAACCAGAATTATTTACCCGTCAGGTGCGACGCACCCTCATCGTCATGTAAGAACCCACCTACATTGGCAGTCTATCCACTATTCACTACACACTTCCCAATAAGGACTGACAATGGATTTCAAATTGACCATCTTCTCCGATTACATCTGCCCGTGGTGCTACGTGGGTCAGGGTGTGTTGGACCAACTAAACGCTGAACACAACGTGGATGTGGAATGGCGTCCGTATTATTTACGCCCCGATACTCCGCCCGAAGGCATGGACTTGCCCGACTACATTCTCAAGGCGCGTGCCAACGGTTCTGAAGAACGCCTGCTAAACTTGGCGAAAAAGTACGGCATGGATTTTAGATCCACAGATCGGATATACAACACACGCATCGCGCATGAAGCCACGGAATACGCGCGTGAGCGGGGCAAGGTCAATGAATTTCATAAAGTAGTCTTCCGCAAAGTTTACGCGGATGGATACGATATCAGTCAATGGGATGTGCTCCGTTCCGCCGCCGAAGAAGTTGGCCTGGATGCGGATGATATGCAATCCGTTGTAGACAGCGGCAAGTACACTGCCCAAGTCGCAGAGCAGGTCAATTGGGCGCAGCAGATCGGTGTCACAGGTGTGCCAACCTACGTCATCAATGACCGTTACGCGATTGTCGGCGCACAGCCGTATGAAGCCTTCAAGAATGCGCTGGCGCAGATCGCGGATATGAAAGATGAGTAACAAATACGAAACGTCCCGAAGGTTTTTTGGTGATACATAGTTGACTTGCTCAAACCTTCGGGACGTTCTGTGGAACAGGGCGGGCTTAACTGCCTGCCCTGTTTGCTTTTGATAAAAAATACCTGTTAACGAAATGCGCAAGAAAAAGTATACTGGCTCTGGAAAATAACATTTGACCTTTTGCATAAGTGAGAGCATTAGCCACACACCTGCCCTGGCACTGCCCGCCAGGGCAAGTGTGTGGCAAAAAAAGACTTTTGCAAGATCTATTGCTTCTTTATCTTAACAGGGAAATAAAATGGATGACTACTATTTAGTTTTGGGTGTTGAACCAGATGCAAAGCCGGAAGCAATTCAGGAGAGGTTTAGATTCCTGGCGCAGGCTTTTCATCCTGATAAATATTCCAGCCTGAAACAAAAACAATTGGCGGAGGAGGAATTCAAGAAAATAAATAATGCGTATCAAATATTATCGAATCCCCTCAAGCGTGCTGACTACGACTCCTACAGGAATAAGCCTGCAAAGTATTCACGAACGAATACAAATGATGTAAACAAAAAGGCTGAAGAAGCGGCGCGTCAACGGGCGCAGCAGGAGGAAAGAAAAAAGGCAGAGGAAGCGGAACGTCAACAACGCGCGCACGAAGAACAAAGAAAAAGGGCAAAAGAAACGCCGCGTCGGCTTACACAGGAGGAACTTGATCAGTTGATCCATATCAAGCCCATATATTTAAGGGGATTTGATCTGAAAGGACTCGATCTGCGCAACGCTAATTTGAGCGGAGCTGACTTATACGAGGCCTATCTGAACGAAGCTGACTTGAGCGATGCCAGCCTGATCAACGCCAACCTGGGCGGAGCTGATCTGAGTGGAGCTGTTTACAATAAAAAAACAATATGGCCTGATGGATTTGACCATAAGAAGGCGGGAGCGATCCTGAAAATTGTAGTATCTGAACAGGAACTGGAGCAGATACTACGTTCCAAGACAAAAAGCCTGAGAGGTCTTTACCTGCGTAATGCCTACCTGCATGGCGCGGATTTGAGTCACGGTAACCTGAGCAAGGTTTTTTTGCGCGGCGCGGACCTGAGCAATGGGAATCTGAGCCATGCCGATCTATGGGATGCGGACTTGAGGGATGCCAACCTTTGTGGCGCAGACTTGAGAGGCACCAACCTTGGAGCGGCCAACCTGGGCGGGGCTAAATTTGATAAAAATACAAAATGGCCTGAAGGATTTGATCCCATTGCGGCTGGGGCGATTCTCTTTCAATAAGAATAAATATTATCGCTTGCCCCGTTCGCTTATCAAGCATATAATATTTTTTATTGATTAGACCTCTTGCACAAGTGAGAGCATTAGCCACAGAGAGCACAGAGCTTTTTGAGGAAAAACACTTAAAAACTCAAGGTTTTCTCTGTGATCTCTGTGGCAAAAAAAGACTTTTGTAAGAGATCTATTACAAGAATGATCGTGCCTGTAATACTTCCTGATAAGAACTGAAAGGCAAAACCATGCAATTTACAAAAGATGAACTTGACGCACTGCTCAACGGACCGAAACCACTGCAACTGGCCCGCTGTGACTTGAGTAAGGCTGAGCTAAGCGGCGCGGATTTAAGCGGAGCCGACCTGGGCGAGGCTAAACTGCGCTATGCCAACCTGAGCAAAGCGAATCTGGACGGGGTCAGGCTGGGCGAGGCGAATCTTCACGGAGCGGATTTGACCGAAGCCAATCTGATGGATGCCAACCTGTTCGAAGCGGACTTGAGCGGAGCAAAACTGATCAACGCCTGTTTGAACTATGCCAATATGTACGAAGCCAATATGAGCGGAATTGATGTGACTGGGGCGAAATATAATAACGGAACAAAATGGCCTAACGGATTTGATCCCATTGCGGCTGGGGCGATTCTCGAAGAATAAAAGTATTGTGAGGCAGCGCAGGCTTAGCGGTTTGTCCTGCTTCTTTTTGGTGACAATTGACAGGTGGAGAGAGGGGTAAAAAATTGTATACTAAACTAAATATGGAGGTAGTATGAAAAAACTTTCTGCTCTTTTCTTAATTGCCATTATTTTTATTACAGGTTGTCAACCATCTGAAAATGCCATACAAACAGCGATAGTCCAAACGCAAAATGTAAACACCCCGTTCCCAAAATCAACCAATACACCAATTGCAACTTTCACACCTAGTCCTACGAATACACTACATCCTACGAATACCTTGCAAACACCATTAAGTATATCTGACTCGAATTTAACTTTCGAATATCTTGATAAATATGGACACATCATAAATGGTTTTGCTGATGCGCTCGATGAGTTGACAATCAAGCATAACGAAATGGTTGATAACAATGATTTGTATTCTGACCAAACATGGAGATTTCAAGTCGAATTTATATTAGGAAAACTTGAGAGATCAGCGAATGAAATGGAATCTATTGAATCTGTTCCCCAGCAAGTAATTCAAGTCGATAACATTCTTGATCAAGTCGCATCCGAGACCAAAAGACTTGTTTTGAATTATCGCCAATTGCTTGATTGGGATGTAAGCGCGAATGATAAAGTCTTAGAAAACATCGACAAATTAATTGATCTTAGTGAGCAGTTAATTGCGGAAACAGAAAAAATACCCACTGATACTCAGATCCCCACTGAACTTTCTGATATGAATCAGACTCCAACAGTATCTGCTCCTGATTGTATTAATTGGACAGAAGTAACAACTGCAATGATAGGTCAGGAGGTATGCGTTTACGGAATTGTATACAAAAGTAAATCCGTTGGCGAAAGTACCAGACAAATCTTATTCTCAGATGATCAGAAAGCATTCTTTCTCGCAGGAGGAACATACATGTATTTTGTGGGATCAGGAGATTGTGTTGTTGCTCAAGGCCAAGTCCTAAGTTCTTTTATAGGTGTTCCTTATATTGACATTGATGAAGCGCTCTACAAATGTGAACCTTGGATGAAATGAGTATCTTTTGTAGAGGATTAACCGCTGGTGTACAATAATACAGCGTCCAGGAACGTTTTCTAAACAAAAAAGCTTTGGCATGCCCCAATATTTTTAAGCCTTTGACGCACATACAAGAGAATATTATAAAAATGTGAGCAAACTACAAGATTTTTTATTTTCTTTGAAAACAGTTTTGTACTAATAATTTACGATTTTTTAGGCCTCACTGCAGGAAACTCGGCACCTCCTGTTACTGAAAAGCGATTGATTTCTTCTGCGATTTTATCCAAGTTCGGAAACATAGATTCATTATCAATACCAAGCCCTCGTAATTTTATGACCGAATCCATTACAAGGTTCTCTGATAATATAACTTTACTATCAATGAATCCCGCATCAACTTCGCTTAATATCCGCCCTGGAACTAAGAAACATCCATGTTGTGAAGCTAGTCTAAGATGTGGAGAAGATGGCGTTAGTATTATCGCGCTAGGATTTTTTTGTGCGATTTTGTAATTATCTATATGCGTTGGCCCTGAATAATATTCAAAGCCCTTTGACCTGTGCAATGCTTCTAAATAATCTGTGTTAATTACCCAAATTGCGCTGTCGCCACGTGCGTCACGAAGGGCAAAATATGATGCTACCAATGGTGAAGAAGTGAAATCTAATAACCTTGTCGGCGTCCCATGATGCTGCATTAAAGACAAAACATCCATCGGGCTCCAATTTTCATACATTCCCGGGCACAAATTTAGAAGGCGCTCTCTGAACATCCGGTACATTTTCAACTCTCTGGGGCGCCACTCTTCAGACTTGATTTTATTAGCGATGAAATGTCTGGCAAGGCTTGTTCTTAGCGGCCAAGTATTATCACTTTGCCCTCTAAAGACATACTGTTTTAGAATGCTTCTCTGATCACACCAATTTTTTAGCTCTTCCCAACTATATAGTGTAGTGATTTCCATTTCGCTTTTACCTTTGATTGAGCTATTGCCTAGCACGCTTGCGATAACAGATGTTTTGTAAATCAAACTTCCTAACAGCTGCAATGTTGTTCTCCACAAGTAAGCAGATTCGTTATAAACAAAATCTTCATGGGGAATAAGATTTATTCGGTAACTTTATAGCTTGCTCTAATTTTTAATCCTTATTCACTTCCACTGCCACCTCAATGATCCTATCCAACCTAAATGTGCGTTCGGCTTCGCGTGGGGCGTTATGTCGTTCTGAGCAGAGCGAAGAATCTCTACGATTATCTCAGAGACCCTTCGCTCCGCTCAGGGAATCACAATTGGGTGCGTAATATCAGACAATAATTCTATCCAATCGAAACGTGCGTTCGGCTTCGCGGGTGTGGCATCATGTCGTTGCGAGGAGGGCTCTTGTTCTTCCCGACGAAGCAATCTCCTTATAAACAGGAGGCTGCTTCGCATCAAATCCGCTCGCAGCGACATGATTATTTTTGGACTTCCACCGCCACTTCGATAATTCTATCCAATCTAAAAGTGCGTTCGGCTTCGCGCGTGTGGCAGAAGGCTTTCAGGTAGATGTAATCGGCCAGCCCCATCACTTCGATGGGGGAGATCCAGCGTTCCGAAATCTCGCCGTCCTTATCCATATATTTGATGAACAATCTTCGTCCGCTGTTGATGGCTTCGCTGAGTTCAGTCGGCAGGTACACGCCTTCCTCGGGCCAGGCGGGCGAGTTGTAAATGCCGATGTAATCGTCGAGCGGCCTGCCGTTGGGTTTGAGCGCGTCCATCATCGCAAAGAAAATATTCTTGGCGGTCAGCGCGTCGGCCATGGCGCGCGACTCCTGCGGACTCTTTGAAACATGGAAGGCATCCGCCAGAAATTGCAAACCGTATGATTCCAAGTCAAAGTTATCGCGCGCCAATAAAAGCGTGTCGATCAAATTTGGATATTCGACGGAACGACTCAATTTGCGATATTCATTGTCGAGGAATTGCAGATCGAATTTGGCATTATGACAAACGATGACCGCGTCTTTTAACAACGCCTCAAGCTGGTCGGTGATCTCTGCGAATTTGGGTGAGGCTGACAGTTTCGACTCGTCCAAGCCGTTGACGTGGGCGGCCGCGGGTGAAAGATCATGCTCGGGGTTCAGGAGCAGGTCAACGGTCGATTTGATGCGTTTGCCTTCAGTGATGACAACCGCTATTTGGCAGATCCGATCTCCAAACCACGGCGAAAGGCCTGTGGTCTCGATATCCAGAAAAGCGAAGCGTGCGTTGGAAATATCAAACATGTGATAACCGCCTTCTTATAGGGTGGAGGTATCTTACCGTTTTTCCCTGCGCAGCGCAAATCAAAATTTATTTGAATTCCAAACTCGAGTTCTCGCATTGATGAAAAGATAATAGACCGCGAGCGCGCCGCTGTAAAGCAGAACGGTCACATAGATGGTGAGGTTGAGTTGATATTCAGGTTTTACAGTTTTGAAGAGCGCAAGAAAGGGGAATATCAGCACAAGGTCATATGCCAGAAAGCTCAATAATTGTCCAAGCGCGTTATGCCAGCGGGGTTGGAACAATCCGTATAAAAAGTAGAATGCGTCTCCCAAAAAGATACAGCCAAAGATCACAGAGGATTTGGAGTCCAAGGCCCAGGGGAAGATCGGCAGTTTCATCACAAGCGAACCGCCTGCAAAAAATAACGAGGCGATGAAGATCCCAAAGGAAACGCGCACCAGTTTTGGCATGGGATGCGAGTCACGCAGTTCCAATTTGCTACTCCACTGGAATGCGGCAATGCTCGCAATTGCCATTAGTATGAATGCAAATCCATAGGGGTATAACTCTGCGCGGTTCTCTCTCAAGGCAAGCTGTAGAAAGAAGATGGCGCAAGTGACCGCGATCACGAAGACATTCAGCGCGCCGGCAGGTAACGCGCCAAACTCACCTGTCCAGCCGATCCAGATGGCCGCCACACTGACCGCCGCCAGGATCGATCCGATGAATAAATAAGAAAGCCGTCCGTCAGGCCAGGGCCATAAATTCGTCGCGAAGGGGAGTTGAAGGATGTAACCAAAAGCCAGCACGGAAATGACAAATCCGCCCAGAAGAGTTGCGTATTGAATCTGTTTCATGTCGAAGCCTCCAAAATCATAATTCGGTCTGATTAATTGCGGTCTTAAAATTTGGACGCAGATGAACGCTGAAAACGCTGATTCTTCTTCATTTTTTAAATATTAGACATGATCGGAAATAATCCACAGATTTGGCAGATTACACAGATTAATAAATCTGCAAGAGAAAAATCTGCGAAAATTCGTGTAATCTGTGGATAAGAAAGGCCGCTGACCTTTTACCGAAAAGTCTAATGCATATCTCATTATTCGTTTTTTCACTTCAACGCCCGCCGCAATTTCTCCGCGACCGTGCGCAGGGACTTGATGCGCGCAAAATATTTATCGTTGGCTTCCACCAGTGTCCAGGGAGAATCGGGCGTGCTCGTCTTCAACAGCATCTCTTCCGCGGCGGTGATGTAATCCTCCCATTTGCCGCGATTGCGCCAATCCTCATCTGTGATCTTCCAGGTCTTGTAATTTGTGCGCGTGCGTTCACGGAAGCGGCGCAGTTGTTCCTGCTTGCTGATGTGCATCCAGAATTTGAAAACGACTGTGCCAGAGTCGGTGAGTTGACGCTCGAACTGATTGATCTCGCTATACGCGCGGCGCCAATCCGCTTCGGTGCAATAGCCTTCCAAACGTTCAACCAATACGCGCCCATACCATGAGCGGTCAAAGATGGCGATCTGTCCCTGCTCGGGCAGTCGCCGCCAAAAACGATACAGGTAATGACGCTCTTTATCCTCACCCGAAGGCGCGGAGATGGGCCAGACCACATAGCCGCGTGGATCAATGCGTTCGGTCAGGCGCTTGATCGAGCCGCCCTTGCCCGAGGCATCCATGCCTTCAAAGACAATGACCACGGGCCGCTTCTGGGCATAGACTTGAAAGGCCAGTTCATGCAACTCAGCCTGCAAGGCCTTGAGCTGCTTATCGTATTCATCACGCTTAGTTGCCAATGTAAGATCAAGACGCTCAAGCATTGACGGCTCCTTTCATTTCCTTTGTTACGCGTGGACGTTTGGTCTTCGTCCCCGACGAGGAGGAGGGCAGACCCAGACGCGCTTCGAGCGAAGCGATGATGGTTTCAAAAACCTTGATGCGCATGTAATATCGATCGGTTGCTTCAACAATCGTCCAGGGAGCATGAGGCGAATCAGTCCGCGCGATCATGTCTTCGACAAAGCCCGAATATTTTTCATGGCGCTTGTTTTGCAACTCATCCTCCTCTCCCACCTGCCAGGCTGTCAATTTATCCTTGCGCAATTTCTTGATGCGTTTATGCTGATCTGCTTTGCCGATGTGCAGCCAGAATTTTAGGATGACCGTTCCATCCGCAGTCAGCATCTCTTCAAATTCGGCGATGTCCTGGTATGCGGCGCGTAACTCATCCTTGTTGATCGTTTTGTTCAAGCGGTCGATCAATACCCTGCGATACCATGATGTGTCGAACGCGACCATTTGTCCGTGGGCTGGGAGCTTGAGCCAGAAGCGCCACATCCACGGATAACGCAGCTCGGCAGTGCGCGGCGGCGTGATCGGGACGACGCGGAAGCCGCGCGGATCCAGGCGCTCTGCGAGCAGACTGATCAGCCGTCCCTTGCCAGTGGCGGCCCAGCCCTCGAACACAATGATGACTGGAATTTTCGCGTCGAAGACAGCGTGCTCCAATTCATAAAGGCGCTGCTGTAATGGCCGTAATCGCTTTTTATATTCATCCTGCCCCAAAGCCAGATCAAGGTTGACGTATTCAAGCATGGCGGACTCCAGTTTGTTGGATTTGACAACTTGATTGTCGCGCTTGTTATTTTACCCTCTCTCGTCTTCGCTTCGGGATAAATCCCTAGCTCAATACATGGAAGCGCTTCGCGCTGAGTCGGCACAGCCGACTTCCACGAACTGAGGAAGGGCTTCAGCCCGCACCGACCCCGCGAAGCAAAAACAAAACCCCTCTCCCGTCTCCCCCCAAGGGGAGAGGCTAGAACCTTCCTCAAACGAAACGTTGACAGGAAAGTTAACAACTTTATCAAACAGAAAAGAAGACAAGAAAATGCCCTCTCCTTTTTAGGAGAGGGACAAGTCAACTTGCTCATAAACCGTCTCAATCAGGGAGAGGTCCGCCCAGCTCAAAAATTACCTTAATCGAAATACACACTCTGTTATTTTTCAATATTATGCCAACTGTACTGACAACTTCTTTCCCAAAGCAGATGCGGCACGCTCCAACGTAATTAAAGTGATAGAAGCATTTTCGGGGTCAAGCAGACGTTCCAGCGCGGCGCGGCTGGTCTTCATGCGGTTGGCCATTTCAGTTTTGGTCAGATTCTTTTTCTTCATTTCTTCCGCAATTTGATAGGCAATAACCCGCTTGATGGCGGCAGCTTGTACCTGCTCGTAAATTTTTTCTTCTTTGAGAAAATCATCAAAGTTGCTTCCGATGTGTTTTTTGTTCATAACTTAATCCTTCTCTAAATTATTCAAGCGACGACGGGCGGTATCCAATTCGTCTTGAGGTGTTTTCTGTGACTTCTTGACGAATCCATGCAAGAGAACCATTGTCTTATCCATAACCGTAAAAAATACTCTTGCAATTCCAGAGCTAATACTGGAACGTACTTCCCAAAGTCCGCGCTCGATCTTGCGAATCAGGGGCATTCCGAGAGGCCAGCCATATTGTGCGGTTTTGATGTCCTCACCAATGGCTCGACGATCCTCTTTTGGCATATCTCTCAGCCATTCCCGTACAGGCTCTTTGCCTGCTTCGGTTTTATAGAACACAACGTTGAGAATTGGTCTACCCTCTTCGTCTTTATCCATGCGGACAGTGTACCATAATTGATACGTCTGTCAAGGGAAACTCCTTTTGGATTTATCCTTACTTTCGCTTCGGGGTAAACCCCTGGCTCAGCACATGGAAGCGCTCCGCGCTGAGTCGGTGCAGCCGACTTCCACGAACTGAGGAAGGGCTTCAGCCCGCACCGACCCGCGGACCAGAAACAAAATGCCCTCTCCTTTAGGAGCCCACAGGGTCCCACAAGAGCAGCAGGATTATCATGCTGCGCAAAGGGACAAGTCATCTAGCTCAAAACCCCTCTCCCGTCTCCCCATAGGGAGAGGCTATTTGCTCCTAAAACGAAACGTTGGCTTGGAAAATCAACAACCCCATCATGTAGAAAAGAAACCAATAAAATCCCCTCTCACCTTGGGAGCCCATAGGGTGCTACGCGAAGGGACGAACCAACATGCCGATCAATCTTCTGAATCAGGGTGAGGTCCACTCATACCCTATCAACCTGGGTGAATCTTCATCATGACGTTTCCTACGTTTAATCCTTTATGTTATTGAATACATGTTATTGTGATAAATTGTTTCATTTCAATAATAAATTTATATTCTTAGCTCTTACACGAAGCGATTGAATTATTTTGTCAAAGCCATTTGCTGAATACAAATCAACTCGTTGGATTTTTCTTAATTTATGAGGCATTTTCTCGTCATCGAAACTATCCAATCGACATGGAATAATAAAAATTTCGTTGTCAGGCATATTATCTGCTCGATCAAGCGCATATTTGATTTCTTTGTGTATATATCCTTCGCTTATTACTGACTGGGACGATAAACAAACAATAATCGCATCTGAGCTTTTTATCGCTTTTTCTATTTCAGTTTCCCATTTTTGCCCTGGTATCAGCTTCTTTTCATCTAGCCAAGCGTCGATACCATAGTTAACCAATTTATTATGTAACTCTCTAACTAAGGATTTATCTCTAGATGAGTGGCATAAAAAGACACGAAGCAGAAGAGGTTCTATTAAAAGAGGTTTTCTAAATTCCGCATCAGTTCCTTGGGCAATTTGCAATGCCTCTTGGTAATAAATAATGGCTTTTTGGCCATCGCCTAAAGCAGCGTACACTGCCCCAAGCTTACCGAGCGTAATGCTTATAGAATGTTGATCACTGTTTCCACGCAATACATTCAACTGATTTTCATACAACTCACCAGCTTTACGTTTATCACCTAAAAGATAGTAATCCTCCGCCAAATTTTCTAAGGCATTACTTTTATTACGAAGGTCGCCAATTGAGTCGGCTATGCTTAGCTGTTGCTCATGATATTGGATTGCCACTCGATTATTTTTTAAATTACCGTATGCGGCGCCTAAGTTGCCATAAGCAATACTTTCACCGCGAAGATCATTTATCTCTCGGGCAATTTCAATACGTGCTTCATAGAATTCTATCGCTTTGTTTGTTTGGCCCAAGGAAGTATAGGCAATACCCAAGTTGCCGAGCAAGTTTCCTTCGTTTCGACGGTCGCCGATTTCGCGCGCAACAATCAGCGCTTGTTCATAAAATTTAATAGCCTTGTCAGCGTCACCTAGTGTAGTGTATGCAAAACCTAAATTGCCAAGCAAGTTTCCTTCATTTCGACGGTCATTGATTTCACGAGCAATAATCATCGCTCCTTCATAAAACTCAATGGCCTTATTACTGTCACCTAATGCGGAGTATGCAAAACCCAAGTTGCCGAGTAAGTTTCCTGCATTTCGAAGATCACCGATTTCCCGAGCAATAATCATTGCTTGTTCAAAGAATTCAATAGCCATCTTTGCATCGCCCAAATTATTGTGTACATTCCCCAAACTGCCTAATGCGGCACCTTCTCCACGGCGGTCGCCAATCTCTCTCATAATAATCAGATATTTTTCATTGTATTCAATGGCCTTGAGGGTATTGCCCAAATTATTATATGCATTCCCCAAATTACCTAGTGCAACCCCCTCGCCGCGGCGATCACCAACCTCGCTAGTAATAACTAAATATTTTTCATTATATTCAATGGCCTTGAGGGCATTGCCCAAGTTATTGTATGCATTCCCTAGATGACCTAATACAGTTCCTTCAATATGGCGATCTCCAATTTCGCTAATAATTAATAATGCCTGTTCATAGAATTCGATAGCTTTGTGGGCATCGCCCAAAGCTGCGTAAGCAACACCGAGGTTGTTGAGTATAAATCCTTCAGTAAATTTATCCTTCAACTGATGGGACGCGAGTCTTGCAACATTAAGCCATCCGATTAATTCTTGAGGATGAAGTCGCAAGTCAAGTAAATTACTACCAACTATAGGATAGTTCGCACATATCCATGTGATTTTTTGATCATCCTGAAAATGTTCTGAAGTCCAAGATTGACCTAATTTTATATTCTCTTTTTCAAGATCGAACAGATTTAGGCCTGAACGAACATGCTCTTTCCCTTGCAAATAGAGATTGTCCGCAGTACGGAGTACATTTAAATAGTATTCAGCATGCCGAAGATAAGCCTTTCGTATGGTTAGTGCCAAAGAAAACTCTCCATCGCTAATTTTCTAACAATGACCTTGCATGAGCTGCTAAAAGTGAGTGCATTTGATATCTTCCAAGCTCTGGTATAGGTTCAAGTAATCCACGCTCTACCAAGGTCCGAACAATGGGCTTGGGGTCATCGATTTGCCAAACAGATTTCATTGCTGCTAAATCAAATGTAGATGGTTTGGGGGCAAAAACGCCCAAATACGCAAAGCATTCCTTTGTTTGCACATCCAATCGATCAGAACTCTTTTGGAACAATAACGCAACAGTAGGTGTAGGCTGATCTATTGATTCTCTAGATTCCAAAATATTCTTACCGTCACGTAATTGCTGAAGTAAATCAATTGCATTTAAGCCATCATTTGCTTCTACATTAAGTAAGTGACCAGCGATCTGTAAAGCTAATGGCAGTCCTTCCAATTCCTTAATCAGTTCTTTACAGGCCCCCAAACTATTACTAACTACAGCGGGCGCTATAATTTTCAATAACTCTAGACTATCCCTTTCTGTTAGAACATTTAAACGATATACATTATCTGTAGTGCCAGCCAGCGCTTGTGCAACAGCACTTGCACGTGTTGTTATTAAGGTAGCACATCTAGGTCCACCCACTATAAAAGGATTAGCATCGGACACCGACCAGACGTCGTCTATGATTAAGAGCATACGCTTGTAACGTAATAAAGCAGATAGCCGTCTGGAAGCATCTTCAACAGTTTTTTCCTTAATCAAGTCATCAGTGCCCAATGCTTTTCCCCACATTGCTAGGTCAGAAAGGACGTTTGGTTCAGGTCCTAATGATATCCACAAAACTCCATCTGAATATTTACTAATAATGTCGTGGTCATAAGCGATAACTGACGCCAATGTTCCCTTGCCTACACCAGGCCATCCTCGGATGGCTGTTAAGACCTGTAAATTTGTTGAGTCAGTTTTCCCCGACAATAATCTTTCCTTGATGACTTTTATATCATCTTCACGACCAACAACAAGTGATGGCGGTAACGGTGCGCTTCCTAGGATAAAGTTAGTAGAAGATTTTGTCATTTTTCCTCGATACATAGGACGGCATCCCCTCCGCCGTCTCATTCACTATTCACTTGCTCTTATAACCTCGCGAATCTTGACGCCACCTTCGCCGCCGTGGCCACAGCCTTTACTGTTTCTTCTGTTGCTCTTCCTGCTGCCGCAGTCTTCGTTTTTCTGCCTGCTCCTGCTCCAATTGCAGTTGCTCCTGTCGACGCAGTATTTGATTCTGTTGCTGCTGCTTTTCCAGTTGCAGCCGTTCCTGCTGGCGCAGCTTTTGATTCTCTACCTGCTGTTTCTCCAATTGCAGACGTTCCTGTTGGCGTTGGTTCCGCTTTTGCTCCTGATCCAATTGTTCTTGTTCTTTTTGTGTCATCAGATTTTCCTTCTTGAATACTGGTCTCCCAGTTTTTATTTTACAGAACCTTGTTTCCCACTCACAGATTGGATTATACAGCCACTTTCCACTACCACTCAAAACAAAAGGGACAGCGACCCTCCTTCGCCATCCCATCCGTTAAATCCGTGAACACTGCACCGCACTGCGTTCGTTGCAGTGCAGGTGTCCGCTTCAATATCCGTTGACTACAACTTCGCGAACCTGCTCACCACCTTCGCCGCCGTGGCGGGACGATCCATCACACCGCCTTGATGGATAAGAATCGGTGTACCTTCTTTTGTATACTCAAAATTCAAATACGCCTGACCTGTAATGAAGCGTTGACCGTCGATGGCGCAAGAGGTGACGAAGCCAATGCGTTCGCCGTTCGCGTTCACCACGGGGTCGCCGTTGTGCGCCATGCGGACGCGCTGGTCATCGAAGGTGAAGCGGATGACACCGCCCTTGCGTTCTTTCTCTCTTGCAACATAAGCATCGCGCCCAATGAACCACGGCTTGTACGGTTTGACGTACGAACCGAATCCGCCTTCAGCAACGCCGAGGTCGCGGCCGTCAAATTTTCCAGAGCCGAGTCCCATTTCGTGACCGTACAACGGCAGGCCTGCTTCGGTGCGCAGTGAGTCACGTGCGCCCAAGCCGATGGCTTTCACGCCGAACTGCTCACCAGCTTTCATCACCGCCAGCCAGAAGTCCTCGGCGCGTTCGGGGTGGACGAATAATTCAAAGGCCATCTTCTCGCCTGTGTAGCCCGTGCGCGAGACGATCAGATCGAATCCACCAACCACGGCATCGCAAAGTTCAGTTCTCTTCAACTTCATAATGCGCGCGCGGGTCGCATCGTCCACGCCCATCGCCAGCAGCGTGTCGCGGCTCTTCGGCCCTTGCAGCGCAATATCCACCCGCATTTCAGAACCAGCTTTCGGGTCACGCAGGTTGCGGATGTTCGCTTCATAGCCGTACGTCCGCGCCCACGGTCGGCCGTTGTCAATTTTCACTTTGCCATCGCGCACGCTTTCGAGCCATGTGCGATCCTTGTCATCGTTCGACGCGTTCACGACCACGAGATAATTGTCCCAGCCGCGGCGATAGATGAGCGTGTCATCGATCACGTCCGCAGCGGGGGTCAGGAAGTGCGAATACAAAGACTCGCCAGGTTGCAGCCCGCCGCAGTCATTGCCGCAGACCGTATCGAGGAACGAAGCCGCATCCGCGCCGCGCACATCGTACACGCCCATGTGCGAAACATCGAACAGCCCCGCCGCATTGCGTGTGGCAAGGTGCTCCTCAAAAATCCCCGTGTACTGCACAGGCATTTCCCAACCAGCGAAGGGAACCATTCTGCCGCCCAGATCTCGATGGACTTGATTCAACGCTGTTTTCTTTAACTCGCCTTCAGCCTCATTCCACTCGAATGGCGGCAGCGCCTCACCCTTTAACTGTGGGTTGACTCCAACAAACCAGGGCTTGACTCCACCTTTGAGCGGGGGAACCGTGGCCCGTAGGGGCACGTCGCGACGTGCCCCTACAACCTCGTTGACCACAAATGCACCAGGCATTCGCTTCGCGCTGAAATCTTTTGTACCATCCACATGGAAGGATGTGTATCCATCCGAAAGGTCACGCAGCCATGTCGCCACAGCAGACGCATTCTTGACAGGCACTTGCAGTTGATAAGTGCTGTTATCCACATTCTTCAACAAGCCTTTGATAACGCCTTTAGGAGTCGCAATGGATGTGACTTGGGTCTTGCCCTTCTTTAACGCCGAAAGATCAGAAGACACCGCGAAATCCAAAACCTGACGAATGCGCTGTCCGCTTAATTCATACGCTGCATTTTGTCCCTCCCCTTTAGGGGAGGCTAGGAGGGGTTTATCATCAATGTAATAGAAATGCGGATACCCGCTCTTCTTATATTTGAAATCAATGCCCGCAGACTCAGCCAACTTTCTAACCTTCAAACGCGCAGCGTTCAACACATTGAAGTCAAGTTTGGCGCGGCGCTGTTTGCCTTTCTTGACGGTATCTACACTGTGAGGCGCACACGCAAGAAGCACATCCGCGATGATATCCGCCAATTGACGCGATTGCTTTTCATTGAATCCACGCTGAGTAATCCATGGCGTACCGAGGCGGATGCCGCTTGGGTCTGCCGAATTCTTGTCACCGGGGATGGTGTTGCGATTAACCACCACACCGACAATATCCAAAATGCGCGCGGCCTGATCGCCGCTTAATTTCGTTCCATCCTCACCGACGACAGTTGTGCAGTCCACATTCAGCATATGGGTATTGGTTCCGCCGAACGGCACGCGCAGTCCGCGCTTGGTGAATTGGTCAACCATCGCCGCCGCGTTCTTGATCGTCTGTGCTTGCAGTTTCTTGAATTGCACTGTCTGCGCGAGTTTGAAGGTCAACGCCAAACCAGCGAACACGTTGACATGCGGTCCGCCCTGCTCACCGGGGAAGACGGCCTTGTCGATTTTCTTGGCAATTGCCGCATCGGTGGTCATCAAGACTGCTCCGCGTGGGCCGTCAAGCGACTTGTGAGTCGTAGACATGATCACATGCGCATGACCAAGTGGCGAAGGCACAACGCCCGCCGCTACAAGTCCGCCAATGTGGGAAATGTCGGCAAGGAAATACGCGCCGACTTCATCCGCGATCTCACGGAACTTCTTCCAATCGGGAACCCATGAGTAGGAAGAATAGCCTGCGATCAACAGCTTGGGTTTGTTCTCCAATGCCAACGCGCGGATCGCGTCATAATCAAGTTTCTCATTCGCATCGATGGTGTAATGCACGGCCTTGAACCACTTGCCGCTTCTGTTGACAGATGACCCGTGTGAGAGATGTCCGCCGTGCAGGAGGTTAAGTCCCATCACGGTTTCGCCGAGATTCAACAAGGCTTGATAGACTGCGTTGTTGGCGGGAGCGCCCGAAAGCGCCTGCACGTTGACGAAGATCTGATCGGCTGTGATTCCATTTGCGGCGAATGCTTCTGCCGCGCGTCGGCGGGCGAGGGCTTCGACAGCGTCCGCGTACTCCACGCCCTTGTAGTAGCGCGGGTCACCGTTGCGGCGATAATGAGCAAGTCGCGCGGGATAATCGAGAATTTCTTCCTCGGTCATCCAACGCGACTCTTCGTCGGGGTAGCCTTCTGCATAAATATTTTGGAACGCCGAAGCCAAAGCCTCACGGGTCGCCATCGGCGCAGTGGATTCGCTTGGGATCAGGATCAACTTCCTGGCCTGCCTCTCAGCTTCCAGTTGAGTCAGATCGAAAACGTCAGGGTCAAGCTTGGCAAGATCGCCACGAAATAAAAAATCGGACATGAGTTAAGTCTCCTATTTGGATATGGTAGTGCGTCGCACCTCACGGGTGGACAATGCTTCTTAAGCAGGTGCTGCTTACGGTTGAATTATCTCATCGAGTCAGGTGCGACGCACCCTCACGTTGATTTGTCAGACCAATCGAATTGTAGAACGGGAAGGGGGGAAGGTCAAGTGAGAAATTGCATATATCCATCCACACAATTTCTATATAAGCTGGTCACATCCTGATTACATGCCCCAACTATCATTGCGGAAGGTTGGAGGCGCTCCAACCAAATAACTATAAAGAGGTATAAAAACTATGAAAAAGAAAATTTTGATCGTGCTCGGCGGGTTGCTGGCCGTTGCGATGGTGTTCGGCGCTGTGCGCGCGACAACTGTGTATGCACAGGGAAGCGCAACCATGCAGTTCGGTGACGGTCATGGTCATGGCGGCGGACGCGGTCTCGGTCAACCTGAACTGGAAGCTGCTGCGAAAGTCCTCGGCATAACCGTCGACGAGCTTTCAACCGCCCTCGCTGATGGCAAGACACTTGAAGATTTGGCCGCCACCGCAAAAGTGGATATTCAGGATGTAAAGGATGCCATCATTGCTGTCCATGCCGATGAGATGCGCACACGCATCGAAGCTGGCGTTGCCGATGGAACGATCTCACAGGAAAAAGCCGACTTGCTGTTGGAAGGTCTCGATAAAGGTTTCCTTGATGGTCCCGGCGGATTTGGTTTCGGCGGACCGCATGGTCATGGCGGCCGTCCTGATGCACAGTCTGGTACAACGGTTGCTCCAACTGCCACACCATAAGTAATGATGTAATTTAAAAAGAAATGAGTTGAATAAATTACAGGTGAAGGTCTCCTCCCTTTCACCTGTAATTTATTGATGATATTTTGATATTCTTCATTGACATTCCGAAATGCCTCAGGTAGAATACGGTTCGCCTTGAATATGGGCCTGTAGCGCAGTTGGGAGCGCGCCTCAATCGCACTGAGGAGGCCAGGGGTTCGAATCCCCTCAGGTCCACAGATTTACGAGCGGCAGTTTCAGATGATCGTAAATCTGAAATTAACAACCTAATGTTTTTATGGGCCCATAGCGCAGTTGGGAGCGCGTCTCAATGGCATTGAGAAGGTCGAGGGTTCGAATCCCTCTGGGTCCACAAATTAAAAATTGAAAAGTCATGGCAGGAGTAGTAGGTTAACCCGTTAGCGAGTTGGGAGATGGGCAAAGCCCAGGTGGAAGCCCAGCACCAGTGTCAACGGGACACTTCCCCTAAAGGGATAATAAAGACCGAACTCGCCTGTTTCTCACAAGAGGACTTCATCGGTGAAACGCGCAGTAGTCGATGACGGGAAAGCCCGTTATAGCAACAAAGTGACGTTAGTTGTCTAACGTAATTTGGGTGGTACCGCGGAGTTTCCTTCGTCCCTATTTGTGGATGAAGGAATTTTTGTTTTCAGGAGACTCGAATGGCTATACCGAAAACGGAATGGATCTGGCATAACGGTCAATTCGTAAAATGGGATGACGCAAATGTCCACATCACGACTCATGCCTTGCATTACGGATCAAGCGTATTCGAGGGAATTCGGTCATACTCAACCAAAGCTGGCCCAGCGATTCTGGGACTTGATCCTCACGTTCAGAGACTGTTCGACTCGTGCCGTGTCATGCGCATGGATTTGCCATATACGCATGAACAAGTCTCTTCCGCCATTGTTGAAACTGTGCGCCGCAATGGATTGAATGCTTGTTATATCCGTCCGCTCGCGTATAAAGGCACAGGCACGATCACATTAGATGCGCGCGGCGCGCAAACTGAATTTGCCATCATGGCCTTTGACTTTGGCCCTTTAATGGGCGCTGAAGGAGTAAAGAACGGCGTGGATGTAATGGTCAGCAGTTGGCGGCGCATGGCTCCTGATACTCACGCAGGCATGACAAAGGCTGGCGGCAACTACGTCAACTCTGGTTTTGTAACAATGGAGGCCAATGACCTGGGCTATATGGAAGGTATCACACTGGATATCAACGGCCATGTCAGCGAGGGGAGCGGTGAGAATATTTTTGCTGTGTATCGCGGCGCGATCTATACCCCGCCCGTTGGCGCATCCATTTTATTGGGCGTGAATCGCAGTTACATTATTGCCTTGGCACGTGAGTTGGGCTATCAAGTCCGCGAAGAGACTTTCCCTCGCGAGATGTTGTACGTGGCAGATGAACTCTTCTTCACAGGCACAGCCGTGGAAGTGACTCCCATCCGCTCAGTGGACAGGATCAAGATCGGGAACGGCTCGCGCGGCCTGATCACGCAGAAAATCCAGGATCAATTCTTTGGCATTATCAGTGGTGAAATTCCAGATCAGCATGGCTGGATGACATTGGTTAAATAACTTTGAGAGTGATCAGACAGCTTGCTGTCTGACTCCAGAGAATCTAAAAAGGAGGCACGAATGAACATGCAAGTCAATCATATCTTCTGGAAACAGGGTCCTTTGCTTGCAGGCCTCCAGATTCAATTAAGCCTGTAAACTTTTAAACCTGCAACCTTCAAACTTGAAACTGTAATCAATGAGGACCGAATGACTGACATCTATTACAACCATAAAGAAATCGAATCAAAATGGCAGAAAAAGTGGGAAGCGGACAAGCTGTACCGCGCGGTGATCGATAATAGCAAGCCGAAACATTATGCATTGACCATGCTGCCCTACCCCAGCGGTGACTTGCATATCGGTCACTGGTTTTCAATGATTCCCCCGGATACACGCGCGCGGTTCATGCGGATGAAGGGTTACAACGTAATGTTCCCGATGGGCTTTGACGCGTTCGGTCTGCCCGCAGAGAATGCGGCCATCAAAGACGGCATCCACCCAATGAAGCGTACCTTCCAAAATATAGATCGCATGCGCACACAGATGAAGACCATGGGCGCAATGTTCGATTGGGAGCGGGAGGCCATATCCGCTTCACCTGAATATTACAAATGGACTGAGTGGTTCTTTATCCAACTGTATAAGCAAGGTTTGGCTTATCGCAAAATGTCTGCGGTGGACTGGTGCCCGAATTGCAATACAACATTGGCGCGTGAGCAAGTCTGGGGTGACGACCGTCACTGTGAACGCTGTGGCACGCCTGTCATCAAAAAGGATTTGGATCAATGGTTCTTCAAGGCCACCCAGTATGCCGATGAACTGTTGAACTTCGATGGCATTGACTGGCCTGAGCGCGTGAAAACCTTGCAGACGAATTGGATTGATCGTTCAGAGGGGGCGGAGGTCAAGTTTCAGATTGCGAGTAATCAGTCTGAACTGATTATTGTCTTTACCACCCGCCCTGATACTTTGTGGGGTGCGACGTTTATGGTATTCTCGCCAGAGCATCCATTGGTGGAAAAGATCACCACGCCTGAAAATAAAGCAGCGGTTGAAGAATATAAAGCACAAGCCGCGCGTCAAACGGAAATTCAACGCCGCGCAGTGGATAAGGAAAAGACGGGCGTATTCACAGGTGCGTATGCGGTCAACCCTGTCAATCAGGCACGCATCCCAATTTGGATCGCGGACTATGTCATGATGTCTTATGGCACCGGCGCGATCATGGCTGTGCCTGCACATGACGAACGTGATTTTGCATTTGCCAAAAAGTATAAACTGCCCATCGTACCAGTCATCAAGCCCGAGGTTGAGTCTGATGCGAATGCAGCGGAGATGAATGCCGCTTTTGTAGGATCAGGCGTAATGGTCAACTCAGGCCTATTGAACGGGACGAAGGTCAACACAGAAAAAGGAAGAAAGAACCCAAGCATTGCGGCTGTGTTGGATTGGCTGACCCAGAAGGGCATTGGAAAAGAATCAGTTAACTATCGCTATCGCGATTGGTTGATTTCACGTCAGCGTTATTGGGGCGCGCCGATCCCGATGGTCAATTGCGAGATCCACGGCTGGAATCCTGTGCCCGATGACCAACTGCCTGTAACGTTGCCCGAGGATGTGGAGTGGCGTCCGACTGGTGAAAGCCCGTTGAAGCTGCACCCGACCTGGAAGAATACAACCTGCCCTGTTTGCGGTGAAGCGGCTGTGCGTGAGACCGATACGATGGACACGTTCATGTGCTCGTCGTGGTATCACTTGCGCTATCTGTCGCCGCATTATGATAAAGGCCCGTTCGATGAAGCTGAGTACAACTATTGGATGCCCGTTGATACGTATACAGGCGGCATTGAACACGCCACCATGCATTTGCTGTACACACGTTTCTTCCATAAAGCGCTGCGCGATGCGGGCATTGTGGAAGGTCACGAGCCGATGTTGCAATTGCGCAATCAAGGCATGGTGCTGGGCGAAGACGGCGACAAGATGTCGAAGAGCAAGGGCAATGTCATTGCTCCTGACGTGCTGGTAAACAAATACGGCGCAGACAGTGTGCGCGCCTACATCATGTTCTTCGCGCGTTGGGAAATGGGTGCGCCGTGGGACTCGCAAGGCATTGAGGGATCAGTGCGCTGGATACGCCGCGTGTGGACGTTGTTCACCGACTCTCCAACGGACTCTGTCACGGATTCACGGATTGAAACGGACTCGAAAACGGATGAAGTGAAGAAGAATCTGCGACGAAAGGTTCACCAGACCCTGCGTAAAGTGACTCGTGACTTCGAGAATTTTGAATTCAACACGATCATTTCATCGCTGATGGAATTGATGAATGAGATGTACAAGGCGCGTGAAGCAGGCGCGGCGGCACGCGCAAGCGCGGAATGGTCAGAAGCCCTGGAAATCTATTTGAAGATGATGGCTCCCGCCACACCGCACATCGCCGAAGAATTGTGGTCATACTTGGGCAAGCCATATTCGGTTCACCAGCAGCAATGGCCCACAGTTGACGAAGCCGCAACGAAGGAAGACTCCATCGAACTGCCCGTCCAGATCAACGGTAAGGTGCGCGACCGAATTACTGTCCCAGCCGAAGCAACAGAAGAAGAGATCAAGTTCACCGCGCTGGCTTTGGAAACTGTCCAGAAGTTCCTGGAAGGCAAAGAGCCGAAGAAGGTGATCGTGGCGAATCGAAGATTGGTTAGTATTGTAGTGTAAAGAATGGAAAGTGGAAAATAGGGGCGGGTCTTTTGCAAAGCAGCCTGCCCAAACATGACTCACCCCGAAATTAATCATTCGTGGGTGAGTTTATTATTTAAAACCAAAGTGCCAAAATTAGCCCGGATTTCACGAATTAACATGGATTTTTGAACTTATCCGTGAAAATCTGTGTAATTCGTGGTTGGATTAAATTTGGGGTTAATTATGTTATCGTGCTAAATGTCAGTAGAAAACCATGGTTGAATATGTCACAATATAATGGAGATTTCGATACCCCTTTGGAGGCTGCAGTGCCGCATGATAAGAAAATATCCCGCAAAAAAACAGGGGAGGGAAATCTTGAGCATCTTCAACACCTCGAGAAGATGGATCAAGTTGATCGGGCCATGCAGGGGACCAATGAAGCCCAGATCAAGCAACTGATCGATGCCTCCCCGCTGGCAATGGTTGTGGCTTCGGGGAGCGAGCAGAAAGTTGAATTGGTCAACGATAAATTTATCGAGTTGTTTGGCTATACCATTGAAGATATGCCGGATGTGGAGCATTGGTGGCCGCTTGCCTATCCGGATGAGAAATATCGGGAGCAAATCAAGGCACAGTGGAATGTCAGAGTTGTGCAAGCCATTCAGGATAAAAGTCAGGTCGAGCCGATGGAGGCGGAAGTTATCTGCAAGGATAATTCAAAACGCTACATTGAATTCCGTCTTTCTTCTGTGGGCGTGCGGCATCTTGTCACCTTTGTTGATCTCACCGGGCGTAAGTTGGCAGAGAATGCATTACATCAACGAGAGATGCATTCCCAATCTCTGCTCCGTTTGTCCAGAAATTTGGAACAGGCTCAGAACTATGGCGAAATTCTAAATGCCGCACGTGATGAAGTAAAAGCCGTTATTGGTTATCAAAATCTGTGGGCATATCTGCTGACCGAAGATAAAAAATACTTCAAGGCATTTATGGCCGGTGGGTCAATGGAAGAAGTGGTAATGTCGGAGGATGGGACTGCCACACTTACCATCAAGGGAGACCGCATGCTGGAGGAGATCGCCACGGCCAGGGAGATCGTGGTTGTCGAGGATGCCCGGATTGATGATCGGACTGACAAGGAGATCGTGTCCAGGCTGGGAAATCGAACAATTGTGAATGTCCCGATCATTCTGTTCGACAGGCATTTAGGGACAGTTGGAACAGGAACATTTGGCGATGAAGGGGTGCGGGTACCTGCAAAAACCGAGCAGGAATACCTCATGGCTTTGGCGAGCCACATGGCAGTTTCACTTGACCGAATCCATCTGCTCAACAAACGCAGACAGGCTGAACAGTCATTGCGTGAAAGTGAAGAACGTTTCCGCTCGTTTGTGGAAAAGGCGAATGATATTGTTTACACGATTTCACCGGATGGAGTCTTCACCTACGTCTCTCCCAATTGGAAGGAAATTTTGGGGCATGAGATCAGCGAAGTGGAAGGCAGGTCGTTTGAGGTTTTTGTTCATCCCGACGATCTCGCCGCGTGTCGCGAAATTCTGAGCCGAATCATCGTAAGCGGCGAAAAACAATCGGGATTCGAATATCGCGTGAAACACAAGAATGGAAGTTGGCAATGGCATACATCGAGTTCTTCAGTGATCCGTGATCGTGACGATAGGATAATCTCGTTTCTCGGGATCGCACGTAATGTCACTGAACGCAAACATGCCGACGATGCCCTGCGCCGTTTGAATCGCGAACTGCGCGCCATCAGCAACTGCAACCAGATTCTGATGCGGGCTGTGGATGAGCAAACTTTGCTGAATGACATCTGTCATATTGTTTGCGACGAGGCCGGCTACCGCATGGCTTGGGTGGGATATGCCGAGAATGATGAAGCTAAAACCGTACGCCCTGTCGCTTGGGCGGGATGGGAGGACGGTTATCTCGCCGCCGCCAATATCACTTGGGCTGATACAGAACGCGGGCGCGGTCCGACCGGTGTGGCCATCCGCAGTGGAGAAAGTGCCAGCATCCAGGATTTTACGAACACACCCCAGGCAACCCTCTGGCGGGAGACCGCTTTGCAACGCGGCTATCGCTCCGTCATTGCCCTGTCTCTGAAGGATGAAAGTACCAGTACATTTGGCGTTCTTAATATCTATTCTGCGGAGCCTAATGCCTTTACACCTGACGAAATACGGCTTCTGGAGGAACTGGCAGGCGATCTGGCGTTCGGTATTGTCGCCTTGCGTACACGCGTCGAGCGTGATCGGGCGGAGGAGTCGTTACGAGAAAGCGAGCGCAGACTTGCAGAATCCCAGCGCATAGCGCATATTGGCTATTGGGAACGCGATTACGTTGCCGAGACCATTACTCTTTCAGAAGAATCCTGTCAAATCTTTGGGCTGCCGTTAAAGAATCGTTTCCTTAAGCTGCCCGAGTGGCATGTACAGTGGACAAAACTCATCCATCCAGAGGATCAACCGGGCGTGGCCCAGGTCCTTGTTGATGCGCTGCGGGGCGACTCACCCTATAACGTGGATTACCGCATAATCCAGCCCAGCGGCGAGGTGCGCTTCATCCACAGTGAAGCGATTGTGAAAAGGGATGAGGCAGGCCGGCCTCGCTTTATGCTTGGCATGATGCAAGACATCACCGAGCGCAAACATAATGAAAGAGAACTTATCATACTTAACCATGCCATTAACCAATCGTCCGATGCAGTCTTCCTGATTAACGAACAATTGATCTTCGCTTACGTCAACGATGCAGCCTGCCGTTCATTGGACTACACACGGGAAGAGCTCCTAACCATGGGGCCATCTGACATTGATGCTGTTATCACATGCGAAACAGCCAAAGATATAATGGATAAACAATTCGCAGGCGGCCATTATCCAAGATTCGAGACACAACATAAAACGCGCAATGGCCGCATTTTTCCTGTAGAGATCGGTTCTTCCGTGGTTGAGTACGATGGCGCGAAATTCAGCCTTACAACAGTCCACGACATCTCCGAGCGCAGGCAAGGGGAGGATGCCCTGCGAAGAAGCGAACAAAAATTCCGTGCCCTGGCGGAAAATACTCCAAATGTTGTCTATCAATGCAAAAATGACTCACGCTATACCTTTATTTATCTGAATAACGCAGTGGAAGATCTCACCGGGTATCCTAAAGAGGAATTTCTTGAAAATGGACTGAGTTTTTTTGATCTTTATCACCCTGACGACCTGTTAAAAATTCCAAAGCCTGAGAATAACCATCGATCCTTGATCAATCGCAGATCCTTTCACATGACCTATCGCATCCGCCATAAATCTGGCGAATGGCGCTGGGTGGATGAATGGGGAACGGGCGTTATGAGCGCGCACGGCGATGTGGAATATCTCGAAGGTATCATGATCGATATCACTGAAAATAAGCATCACGAGCTTGAACGCGAAGCCATCATTACCGTCAGCACTGCATTGCGCCATGCAACAACAAGAACTCAGATTCTCAACGCCATCCTTGACCAGTCGTTGGGATTGTTTGAAGCGGAAGGCGCCGCACTGGTATTATCCGATCTCCAGACTGGGGGGGGTGTTGATGAAATGGGGCGCGGAGTTGTGGGTGAAAGGATGGTCGGGTTAAATATTCCACCTGGGAAGGGAATTTGCAACTGGGTCATCACGAACAAACAACCTTACCTGAATAACTGTGCAGACACAAATCCGCTTTTTTTCCGCCCAGATTTGCTGGGTGACTCTCATTGTGTGTCCGCCGTCCCTCTCATTGCTCAGGAACAGGTTATTGGCGTGTTGTGGATTGCTCGACGAAAGGAAATTCTCGAACAAGATCAGCGTCTTCTCATTGCCATTGCTGACATCGCCGCCAATGCCATTCATCGTGTCATGCTCCATGAACAGACTGAACTCCAGCTTCGTCACTTGATCGCATTGCATCAAATCGATCTTGCCATCAGTACCAACTTTGATCCCACCCTTACATTAAATATCATATTAAAAAATGTGAAGGATGAATTGGAAGTGGATGCTGCCAGTATCCTGTTATTGAATCCTGTCACGCATACACTGGATTACGCCGCAGGAGTCGGATTCAAAACCCGCAGCATTGAGCAATCACAAGTCAAAATTGGAGAAGAATGGTCAGGGCGCGCTGCCCAGGAATATCAAACCGTGTCTTGTCCGGACCTAAACCTGGCACGCCCAACTTTTAGCCGCTCCTCTCTGTTGGCGAACGAAGCATTCGTGGCGCATTATGCCACCCCTTTGATGATGAAAGGCCAGGTCAAAGGCGTTCTGGAACTCTTCCACCGAAAAGCATTAAAACCCATGCCAGAGTGGATCGATTATTTTGAGACCCTTGCCACTCAAACCTCAATTGCAATTGAGAGTTCATCGATGTTGGAGAATTTGCAGCGTTCAAATATGGAGCTTATGCTTGCATATGACGCCACCATCGAAGGCTGGTCGCGTGCGCTGGACTTGCGAGATAAGGAAACCGAAGGACACACTCAACGCGTCGTTGAAATGGCTTTGGACCTTGCCAGTAAAATGGGGATGAGTGAAGCTGAAAAACAGGATCTCTGGCGCGGCGCTCTGCTCCACGACATCGGGAAAATGGGCATCCCAGATTCAATTCTGCTAAAGCCCGGGCCGCTTTCAGATGTGGAAAGGGAGGTGATGTGGCAACATCCGACCTACGCATACCAAATGCTCTCCCCGATCTCCTACTTGAAACATGCGTTGGAGATTCCCTACTGTCATCACGAAAAATGGGATGGCAGCGGCTACCCGCGTGGACTTAAGGGCGGGGAAATCCCACTGTCGGCGCGGTTGTTTGCTGTGGTGGATGTCTTCGATGCGCTCGCAACCGATCGCCCATACCGTGCTGCGTGGATGCGCGATGATGTGTATCGTTATATAGAGGAGCAATCAGGCAAACATTTCGACCCGCAAGTTGTAAAAATATTCCTTGATAGTGAAACATGGCGATCACAGAACGGGAACAAGATATAGGATAGGACTTACGCAAGACGCATCTGGACGGCAGGTGACTTGAGTTGTTGACGTAAGTAGTCGTCTAAAAGGTCATACTTGACGCGGTAAATAGTTCGATGTGTTTCAACGGCCACTTGTTTAAGACG
>JABFSL010000016.1 GCA_013140605.1 Anaerolineales bacterium | reverse complement strand
TATGCGGGTCTGCCCATTATGCTGCTCCTGCTCAGTCTTATCATCTGGCTGACAGTTTCAGGCGCAAACGTGGTTTCAGGCTGGATTGCCGTTCTTCTATTCGGTATTGGCGATTATGGACGTTCGCTCTTTAATCAAATTGGAATGCCGTGGTGGATCACAGGATTTATCTGGGATGGTGTTTATCTCGGTCTGGCGTGGGTCGTGAGCGTCATGCTGCCGCCGATGATGATCTTCTTCCCCGCCTTCACTTTTTTGGAAGACCTCGGCTATTTGCCGCGCGTGGCTTTCAATATGGATTGGCTGTTCAAGAAAACTGGCGCGCACGGAAAACAATCCCTGACCATGGCGATGGGATTCGGGTGCAACGCGGCAGGCGTGATCGCGACCCGCGTGATCGACTCTCCGCGTGAGCGATTGATCGCCATCCTGACGAATAACTTTGTCCCATGCAACGGGCGCTTCCCGACTTTAATTATGCTGGCTACTGTTTTTGTGGCAGCGTCCTTCCCCCCAGCCTTGACCTCCTTCATCGCGGCAGGAACAGTTGTCGGCGTGGTGTTGATCGGCGTCATGTTCACATTCATTGCTTCATGGGTGTTATCCAGAACCGTCTTGAAAGGCGAAGCATCCGCATTCACATTGGAACTGCCTCCCTACCGCAGACCCAACGTCAGCCGTATTTTATACACATCCATCATTGACCGCACCATTTTTGTGTTGTGGCGCGCCATGCAAACCGCCGCTCCCGCGGGCGCGATCATTTGGGTATTGGCGAACATCGCCATTGGCGATTCAAATTTGGCGCGCGTGATTGCAGATTGGCTAAATCCATTTGGATTATTATTGGGACTTGACGGCGTGATCATACTTGCATACATCATTGCCATCCCCGCAAATGAGATCGTTGTCCCAACCATGATGATGGTGTATATGGGCGCAGGCATGATGATCAACGGGCCGACCAGCAACAACGAGATTTTCGACCTGCTCGTGAACGGCAACGGCTGGACAATGCTCACGGCGGTCAATTTGATGTTGTTCGCGCTGTTACATAATCCATGTGCCACAACGATCATGACGATTTATAAGGAAACCAAATCATTGAAGTGGGCAACTTTGAGTGTTGTAATGACTTTAGGCACAGCATTTTTAGTCACATTCCTAACTGCAAGCATAGCCCGATTGTTTGGCTGGGCGTAATCGCCAGAACCTAACAAGACAAGCCCTGTCAGAATAACTCTTGACAGGGCTTATTTTTCGGAATAATATATGAACACTTGCTCAACTATTCATACATCATGAAACTCACAGAACTCAAAGCCATCCAACTTGCCGAACTATTCAGCGCCCTAAGCGACGCCAGCCGCGTGCGAATCATTTCCCTGTTAATTGAAGGCGAGATGAGCGTCAGCGCCCTGGCTGAAGGACTCAACATGACCGAATCCGCTGTATCTCATCAACTGCGCGGATTGCGTCAAATGCGCATTGTCCGCGCGCGCAAGGAAGGACGCCAGGTCTTTTATACGCTTGAAGATGAACACGTCCAAAAACTCTACAGTATGGGGCTTGACCATGTCGAACATGGCTAAACACCAACGGAAATAAAAGGAACAATAATAATGTCACCACGAAAGAAAAACAACTCTACTCCATTACTCATCCTCGTTAGCGGCGGGCTGTTGCTTATAATTGCGGCTTTGATGCTAGCAAGCCAGAATCCCCCCGCCGCCCCGACTCCCGATACTGTCGTTGAAGAAGAAATCTATCCTGAGATTCAACGTGTTTCGATTGATGAAACCAAAGCCGCACTTGATTCGGGTTCCGCGATGGTTGTTGATGTTCGCTCTGCGGAAGCCTATCAGGGCAGTCACATTTCAGGCGCGATCAACATTCCTCTTGAAGAACTAGAATCACGCCTTGGCGAACTCGATCAAGCCGAGTGGATCATCACCTACTGCACCTGACCCAATGAAGAATCCAGCGCCCGTGCGGCGTCAATACTGCTTGAGAACGGTTTTAAAAAAGCATCAGCCATCCTTGGCGGCTTGGAGTCATGGATTAATGCGGGCTATCCCACACAGCCATAACTTTACGGAATTTTCATGAAACTCTTTCTGCCATCTACTTAAAACAAGTCCGCCGCTGGATCTAGGAAGACCCCCATGTCTGCACCCTCACACACCCACTCCCACATTGGCGATCTCGCCAACCAAACCACCAAACGCCTCGCGCTCTCGCTGGGATTAACCGCCGCGTTCGTTGTCATCGAAATCATCACGGGCATCTTTGGCAACAGCCTCGCCCTGCTTACCGATGCGGCGCACAACTTCACCGATGTCATCGCACTCGGCTTAAGTTGGTATGCGGTAAAACTTGCCACTCAACCCGCCCATTCAGGAAAAACTTTTGGATATCATCGTGTTGGAATTCTCGTTGCGTTGGTGAATTCAACCACGTTGGTTTTGATTGCATTGGGAATTTTTTACGAAGCCTGGAAACGCTTCATTTCTCCGCCCGAAGTTGATTCAACGATCCTGATCGGAGTCGGCGCTTTGGCATTCTTCATCAACCTCGGCACCGCATGGCTGGTCAAAAGTGGAAGCGAACATGACCTGAACCTGCGCAGCACATTTTTACATTTGATGGGTGATGTCATGTCCACACTTGGCGCGGTCATTGCAGGCATCATCATCGCCTTCACAAATTGGAACTGGCTCGACCCGCTCGTCAGTGTGCTGATCGGCGCATTTATTTTATGGAACGCATGGGGCATCCTGCGCCAATCCATTCACATTTTATTGGAGAGCACTCCCGAAAACATCAACATGGACTCAATGGTCACAGACCTGCTAAAGGTGGAAGGCGTGCGCGACATCCACGACCTGCATGTGTGGAGCATCAACGAAAACCTGTGCGCCCTTTCCGCCCACATCATCACCGACGATGTAATGGTCAGCGCGGGACTGCCGATCCAACGCAACTTGAACGAAATCCTGGTGCGCAAGTACAACATCCGCCACGCCACACTGCAGCTTGAATGCGAATGCGCGGGACAGAATTTATTGTATTGCGACATCCACGACGCAAGTCACATGCGGGAAAAAGTATAAAAAAATGGAAGACTTTGAAGTCTTCCATTTTTTGTGAAGTTACTCAACAGGCCTGGCAAGAAAATCAATGAGTATCTCTGTATACTCAGAGGCTCGGTTCAAATAAGGGAAATGACCAACTCCTGAAAAAGTATGCACTTCAGCGGTCGGATAGACCACCTTCAATTGCTCGCGCAAAGCCAACTCAACCAACGGGTCATTGTCAGCCTCAACGATCAATATAGGGATTCCAAGAGCGCTCAAATCTGGCGCTTCAAATTTCTCCACTACGCAATGGAAACGTCCCACCACCTGCGCCTTGCTCATTCTTCCATAGCTGATCTCATTGAGAAAGGCCAAAGTCAACTCATCGTTGCCAGAAGCGGGATAAACACTGGAGGCAAAACTTCCGCGCAGCACGTCAATCACCAGCCATTCGGGCAGGAAAGGCAACGCTGTCCCAATCGTTTTATTCTTTTCAGCGATCAAATCATTCGGGGGGAAAGTGTTCGAGAAAACAGCACGTAGGATTCGGTCAGGGTGATGCGCGACCAAATATTGCGCGAAGTACCCGCCAAGGGACGTGCCCACCACGTTGAATTTATCCACGCCCTCCACATCCAAAATGGACATTACGCCTGCATCCAATTCAGCGAGTGTATTCACTGCGGGGTACGTCACCGCAATGACACGATAATCCGCTTGAAGCGCTTCAAGTTGATGCCACCAAATATCATATGCGCCTGTCATGCCATGCAAAAAGAGGACTGTTTCCCCGCCCTCACCCATCGCAATATATTCCCATTCCACGCCGTTTACTTCCAACAAACTCGGCGGATAGCTAACTCGAAACGCAGATAAAGACTCTGATTCAGATTTACTCGCCTTTGCGTACACTTCATCAAACGGCACACGCGGAACTGGATATAAATAAACTCCCGCGATCATTACAACCAGAATCAACGGAACAATCCATTTCAATTTTGAACGCATATTTTCCTCCACCACCAATTATTCATTCTCTTTTCAGGCTGCCACTTTGTTTAGCAAGCCATTCCATCTTCGCTTAGCTTAACATTCAGCACGCCAAGTTTACGGTATAAGTCCAAATAAAATCCGCCTCCAGAGCGAAGGCGGATTTTATTCATTATTCAAACAATTTATTGAACGCTAAATTCAGAAGAAGTGATTAGTACATTGTTGAAAAGAACTTCAACTTTATATGTTCCTGCGGGCCAGCCACCCTCTGGTGGTGGGAAAGAAAAGAAGATCGTACCAGAAAAAGAATCCTCTTCAATGGTAATGTCAACTTCATCGATCAGAAAATTCGGATCCACATCGGGAACGCTGACAGCATACCATCTGGAAAGAATCACATTCCCTTTAACACCATTGGAAAGGTCGCTTACCGCATAAACAGTTTCCGTTGAACCAAAGACGGTTGCAGGCTGGGCGCCATCTTCATCCTTCGCAGTGCGTACATTTTCCAGGGCCGGCTCACCGCCGCCAACCGCACATGCCAGAGTTGAAATGATCAGAGCAATAACAGCAAGCAGGACTGAAAATTTGTTGAGTTTCATGATTAAATTCTCCTTTAGGTTTGGCAGATTATACAACAACGCACAGGCTATTCTATTTCGATATAGATTCTCTTGTTGATCGCGCCCTTGCTCTTGTAATCCACAACTTTAATTTTGCCAACTTCAGAAGTATTCATCACATGTGTGCCGCCGTCGGCTTGCAGGTCCAACCCCACGATTTCGACTGTCCGTATTTGCTTGATGTCTGGCGGAAGCAGGTTGATCTTGGTGCGGATCAAATCTGGAATTTGGAATGCTTCGTCACGAGGAAGAATCTTCACCCGTAGATCGCGTCCCTGCTGGACCTCGAGATTGGTCGCTGTTTCGATGGCATTGACCAGCTCTGCGCGCATGTTCTCAAATTCAAAATCCATGCGCCCCTTGAGCGGATCCATGTCACCGCCTGTTACCTTTGCGCCATAATCACGGAAGACCGTTCCGCACAGGATGTGCAAAGCTGTATGGGTGCGCATCAACTGGTATCGCCGCACCCAGTCCAAAGTCCCGCGTGAAGCGGAGTTGACAGGCGGCAGAGAATCCGATCCGCCAAGGAAATGCAAAACGTCATCACCCTGCTTCTTCACCTTTTCCACAGGATAGATAACGCCCGCAGCTTCCAGCGATCCAAAATCACAGGGCTGGCCGCCCCCGCCAGGATAAAAAGCGGATCGGTCAAGAACGACGGCGCGAGTTTCGGCATTCACTGAGGTAACAGTGGCTAAAAACGCTTTGAGATAAGCATCGGTTTGATAAAGTAGTTCGGTCATGCGTCAATTATATCCGGGAGTATGCAATATTAGCGTTGGATTAGAGAACGTTTACCCGCTTGACTTTGCATCTCCGAATATTGTATAGTAATCAGCGGCACTAATGATCAGGCACCGCCCCCGGGCTGTGTCTTTTGTTTGCCATTAAGCCATTTATAAATTTTATTGCAAGGAGAAGCAATGATCAAAGTCAGTGGTCTTACGAAGGACTACGGCGCGCGCCGCGCCATCCACAACCTGAACTTCGATGCTCAACAGGGTGAGATCGTGGGCTTCCTTGGCCCGAATGGCGCTGGAAAAACCACCACCTTGCGCATCCTCACTGGTTATATGCCCCCCACGGACGGTGAGGCAATCGTGGCTGGTTACGATGTGGTGGAGGAATCGCTCGAGGTTCGCAAACGCGTGGGGTATTTACCTGAAACCGTTCCGCTATATACGGACATGGTGGTTTTTGATTATCTAAAGTTCATGGGCGATCTGAGAAAAATCCCCAACGTGGGTGCGCGCGTGGATGAAGTTTTGGATATGGTCGGCTTGACCGACCGCGCAAACGGATACATCGGCAACCTGTCAAAAGGCATGCGGCAAAGAGTTGGGCTTGCACAGGCGTTAATGCACAGACCCGAGGTTTTGATCCTCGACGAACCAACCATCGGTCTTGACCCTAGTCAGGTTGTTGAGGTCCGCGCGCTGATCCGTGAGATCGGCAAAGACCGAACCGTTCTACTTTCCACACATCTCTTAAACGAAGCTCAAAACATCTGCGACCGCGTACTCATTATCAACAAGGGCAAAATCGTTGCGGAAGACACCACTGAAAACCTGCAAGCCCGCCTGATCGGCGCAGAACGGGTCATCCTGCGCGTACGGGGCGAATCGGATGATCTCGCCGCGACAATAAAAAAGGTAAAAGGCGTGCAGGGCGTGGAAACCAAAAGCGACGGCACTGTGGAATTTGAGTTCGCTTCCGGTAAAGATGTGCGCCCCGAAGTTGCAAAACAAGTTATCAATGCTGGTTACGACTTGCTTGAATTACGCCCGCTTGGAATGAGCCTTGAGGAGATATTCCTCGAACTCACTGGCTCTGATTCCAAAAAGAAATAAAGAGGAATTCATGAGAAATATTTGGACGATCGCAAAACGCGAATACGACAACTACTTTAATAGTCCCATTGCCTATGTGGTGGCTTTTGCCATTTTGCTTGTACTGGGCATTATCTTTGGGCTGAACGTTTTCTTCTTTACACAGAACGCTTTCCAAAACTTTGGCTCGGCCCCGGATGTCAGCGCCATCACAGGCGCGTTCGTTTTCATGTTGGTGCTTTCAGTGCCCGCACTGACCATGCGTCTTGTTTCAGAAGAAACCCGCATGGGCACAATGGAATTGCTCCTCACCGCGCCAGTCCGCGACGCTGAGTTGATCATCGGCAAATGGCTGGGCGCGTTCTTGTTTCTGCTCTCGCTGATCGCAGTGACGTTGGTCTACCCCATTATCCTCAACAACCTTGTATCGCCAGGGATTGACCTGCGCGTACTGCTTTCCGCGTATCTCGGCGTGATCCTTCTTTCGTCCGCGTTCCTCGGCATCGGCGTGGGAATCTCCGCCACTTTCAGCAACCAGATCGCTGCGTTCTTTATTACGCTGATCACCTTTGTGTTTTTATGGTGGCTGGTGGGCTTCCCGGCAAGCGTGGTTCCAGTAGGCGGAGGCGTCTTCACATATCTGGATATGAAGTCTCACTTCTACAACACGTTGAACGTCGGTGTGATCCAACTGGGAGACCTTGTTTATTACATTAGTATCACTGCGCTGGGCTTGTTTGTCGGCACCACTGCAATTGAAATTCGGAGATGGCGCTAATGGATGAGAAAAAGAAAAAACCAATCGCGCAATACGCCTTCATCGGGCTGATTGTCGCATCAATAGCGTGTCTATCAACGGGCTTGCTTGGTCTCACCAAAGGCCTGGTAGCCATGCAAATGTTCGCGCCGCAAAATCCTGACATACTCAATCTGGCATTGCAGATCAGCGCAGGTGTTTTAGTGGTTGGATTAGCCGCATACGCTTTCATGGCGCCTGACAAAGTGCGCCGCTTCTTTTCTGGACGCCAGGCACGCTACGGTTCCAATTCGTTGATCCTGACTGTGGCATTTATCGGCATCGTCTTCGTGGCGAATTACATCGTTTATCAAAATCCCAAATCATGGGACCTGACCGAAGACAAATCACACACACTCGCCCCAGAGACCCTTCAAGCTCTGGCGACTCTCCCAGACAATGTCACTGCAATCGCATTCTTTTCTGCCAACCTGGACACAACAAATGCAAATCAGGTACTAAGCGATTTCAAGGCAAACAGCACGGGCAAATTTGATTACAGTTTTATTGACCCTGATCGCGATCCTGTATCTGCACGCGCGGCTGGCGTTACCGGCGATGGAAAGATCATGTTGACCATGGGTGACCGCAAGGAAATTGCATCATCCGCTTCAGAAACGGAATTGACAAAAACGCTGATCCGCCTGATCAACCCGGATGCGCGTGTTGTATATTTCCTTGAAGGTCACGGCGAATCAAGTATTGAGGCAGGCAGTGAAACAAGCTACTCGATTGCCGCCAGTACTTTGCAAAGCAAGAACTATACAGTCAACACACTCAATTTATTGGTAACCAATCAGATCCCCGAAGATGCGCTTTCGATCATTATTGCGGGACCACAAAAACCGCTTTCTAGCGCAGAAGTATCGCTTTTGCAAAAGTATGTGGATGCAGGCGGTTCGCTTTTCGTAATGGAGAATCCTCTCATCCTGACAGAGTTTGGCGATTCACCCGACCCGCTTGCCAGCTATCTCGAAAAAGATTGGGGCATCAGCCTCAATAACGATATTATTGTTGACCTTTCCACACAACAGCCGCTAAACGCCGTTTCTGTTGCTTACAGTTCAGCGCATCCCATTACCCAGAACTTGAGCGCCAATTACTCGGTGATCCTGCCTCAGGCTCGCAGCGTCGGAATGGCAGAAACTCCTGTGACGAATGTTGAACTGATGCCGTTAATCCTCACAGCCGATAACTCGTGGGGAGAAACAGCCTTGGGTCCCGATGGCGCCGCAGAATACAACGACGGTGTGGACTTTAAGGGTCCACTAAACATGGCAGTGGCTGGCGAGAATACAAACACCAAAGGCAGAGTTGTTGTGTTTGGAAATTCCCTCTTCGCCATAGATCAAAACTTCGATGCGTATGGGAATGGCAACATATTCATCAACTCAGTTGATTGGGCGGCAGAGCAGGAAAACCTGCTTAACATCACGCCGCGCACGCCCATCACCCGCTCGTTCGAAGCACCTTCACCGATCGCGCTGGTGATCATTCTGATCGGCTCGATTATCGTTCTGCCAGGCCTGGTTGTGTTCGCGGGCATATCCGCATGGCTTGCACGCCGCAAGAGAGGCTAAAGCATGGCAACCAAGAAAACGACAAGTGCGGCCAGAAAAAAAACTGTCAGCAAACCAAAACAGGTAGCGTTCGTTCCAAAGCCGGTAAAAGCAAAATTTCAAGCAGGCACATGGATCACGGTTCTGATTTTCATTGGGCTAATAGGCGCAGCTTTATATCTCAACCGTCAAAAAGATACAGCGGAGGTGGAAGCAACACCTGCAAGTGAACCCAGTTATTTGTTCTCGGCAACCACAGATGGCAACCCGACCAGTATTGAGATCAAGCCTGCGGAGGGAGACGCGCAGCGTGTCAGAATAGCGCGGAATGCGGAAAATGCCTGGGCGCTGGAACTGCCCGTTGAAGCAGAGGCAGATCAAGGGTTGTCTGAAGCGGCGGCGACTCAAATTTCCGCTCTGGAAATTCTAGTCCCAATCAAGGGCGATCCCGCAATCTTTGGTTTGGATAATCCCGCATATGTGATCACGCTGGAGTTCGACGGCGGGAAAAAACATACGCTTGAAGTCGGCGATAGCACACCGACCAACAAAGGTTACTACGTCCGCGTTGACAATGACAAAATGATGATCGTGGATATAAGTGGGATCGACTCGCTGCTGCAGCTTGCGGCGTTTCCTCCCTATTTGATTACGCCCACTCCTGAGGCGACCGTAACCCCAACCCCTTAGAGGGTTTATACAGGAACACCGTTTATCTTGATAGCGGGCTCCACACGCAATGCGACCTTAAAGGTCTGAGTAATACAAAAGCATTGCAAAGCATCTAAAGATTGTCAGGGTATTGCTTTTGAAGGTAAAAAAGTGTATCCTGATTCTGTTAGTAAAAATTCTGAAAGTTGGATTCCTAAATGGATGTAGAGAAAATATTGATCGTTGACGACGAAGAAGAATTTCCTGCCATCGCGCGGCTCGTTGAATTGGGCCGCCAAAAATCATATGTAACATTGGACGACATTCTGCACTTCTTCCCTGAAGCGGAGCAGGATGTGGAGCAACTCGAAGAGGCTTTTTCGGCTCTCTTAAGTGCGGGGATTCCATTCCAGGAAGATACCATCACGCCCGAGCCAACCGAAGATGAATTGGTCGCCGTGGAAGAGAGTGGGGATGTCGAGCCAGAGATTGATCCCTCCCTTGATGATTATCTGGCAAACATAGACACAGACGATACCATCGGTTTATACCTGAAAGAGGTCAGCCGCGTACCGTTGTTGACCGCGGTTGAGGAAGTACAACTGGCCCAACGCATTGAGCGTGGCCGCTCAGCCCGTGAGGAACTTGCCCAGGGCAATGTCTCTCCCAAACATAGACTTGAACTGCGTCAATCAATTGAGGATGGCTGGGCTGGACGCGAACATCTCATCACCGCCAACTCGCGCCTCGTGATCTCGGTCGCCAAGAAATATATGGGACGCGGCGTGCCTTTCCTTGACCTGATCCAGGAAGGCAATATTGGCCTGATCCGCGCGACGAAAAAATTTGATTACCGCCGCGGACATAAATTCTCCACATACGCCACGTGGTGGATCCGTCAGGCTGTGACCCGCGCCATTGCAGATCAGGGACGCACAATCCGCGTGCCTGTTCACATGGGCGACCAGATCAACAAGCTCCTGCGCGTTCAGCATCAACTCACCCAAAGACTTGGCCGCGAACCCAGCGTGGATGAATTGGCTGTTGCATTGGATGTTCCGCCCAAGAAGATCGAGAATATGATCCAGGTGGCGCGCCGTCCGCTTTCACTGGAAACGCCGACAGATGATGAAGAAGATTCAGTGCTTGGCGACTTCATTGAAGACGATGAGGCTCCCCCGCCAGATGAGACCGCGACTTACAATTTGCTGCGCGAACATCTTGGCGAAGTGCTGAATGGACTGCCTCCACGTGAGGTCCGTATTTTGCAACTGCGTTATGGCCTGCTTGATGGGCAAGCCTACACCCTCGAAGAAGTTGGCCGCAAGATGGGCGTCACCCGCGAGCGCGTGCGACAGATCGAAGCACAGGCGTTGAGCCGTTTGCGCCATCCATCCATCCGCAGAAAATTGCGCGATTATTTGGGCGAATAAATATCAACAGAAAGCGTCACAGTGATGTGGCGCTTTTTTGATTCAAGCAAAAAGCGGGGATAAAGTAAAATCAATACGGAAGGGTTCGGGGTTACAATTTATGAAATCAATACTGCAAAAAGGGAAGTTTTATGACAACAAGAATACACGATTCAATTCTTCGGTTTTCATGGGTAATCATTCCAACATTGCTTCTTTTCAGCATGTTGGGAAAAGTTTTAGTGAATAATGGATCAAATAATCTATATACTTATCAAGCACAGGCGTTCCTCAACGGGAAACTAGATATTGAAGAGGATATCAATAATCTTCCTGGAGAGGTAGCGCTTAGCGACGGAAAGTTTTACAATATTTTCCCGCCTTTTCCAACCATACTGTTATTGCCCTTTGTAGCGGCATTTGGCGCGGCTAGCGTAAGAGTCTCTTTAATCGCATTTATTATCGGATTTTTATCCTGTTATCTTTTATATAAAATCCTGAAACAGATCGAAGTAGACTCCACACTATCCCTTTGGATTATCGCAGCCTTTATGTTGGGAACGGCCTACTGGCAAACTCTACGTCATAGTGATGGCGTATGGATGTTCGCACAGATAGTAAGCGTTTGCTGCATATTTCTTTCAATCAATGAGGCATACGGAAAAGGACGTGGCGCACTCGCGGGATTATTTCTTGGATTGGCCTTTCTATCGCGTCAATTATCCATTTACAGTTCAATATTCATCGTCGTAATTCTATGGCAAAACCAAAACTCGCAAAAAAAGATGTCAACTCTGCTGAGTTTCTCAGCGTTCTTTGGAATATGCATGCTATCCTATGTTGCCTTTAACTTTGCTCAATTTGGCGAATTCGGGACCGGTTATTCCAACATGGTCGTCAAAGGAGTGCGCACAGAAGAGTTTGGAGGAGAGTTATTTCAGAAATATGGGCTTTTCAATCTGGCTCACCTTCCTTTCAACGCGATCTATATGTTTTTGCAAGGTTTTCATGTTGGGTTTAATGAAAGCAAACAAATTATCACCCTTGACCCCTATGGAACATCACTTATTGCGGCCAGCCCATTTATTTTCATATCGTTTTTTGCAAAAATGGAACGTACTAGGCTATGGGCGGCATGGCTCTCCATTACCCTGGCATTAATTCACATGCTACTTTATTTCAATAATGGCTTCATTCAATTTAATGCACAGAGGTTTACGCTCGATTTCATGCCAATTATGATAATACTCATTGCACTTGGATTAAAAAACGCCAGCAACGATCTATTAAAACTAATCAAAGGGGCGATTATTTATTCAATCATCCTAAACACAATTACTCTGGTTCTCGTTGGGTAATCCACTATCGATGGATATCTTCCAGCATCTTGTTAATTTATTGTAGTCTGAAAAATTCCATAATACACTACCACAAATTTTGTTATGCTAGATTATCTAAAAACCCTAAAACAAAATTTGCACTAATACTTATACTCGCATTTGTCATCAGACTGGCTGGCATCGCTTCACGCCCCATTTGGTATGACGAAGCTTTTTCGATCCTGATCTCTGAGCAAGACCTATCTGTTAATATTGGCAGTACGCCAATCATAAATACAGCTTTATTAACCGTAGAAGAACACCTGACCACGCTTTACTTCACATTTTACGTAGGTACACTCTTCGATCCATCCATTCCAGCACAAGTTGCGCAATTTTCAGAAATCAAAATAAACCGCCTAGGCAATTCGTTTTTGATTTCTGAAAGTATGATTCACGTAATACATTCCTATTAGCAAAAATAGGGGAAGCGGGAAAAACATAGCTGGACTTTGCACACTCAATCCAGTCGCATCCACTGTCCACAAAAATACGCCCCACAATCCAAAAAACAGTAACAACATGGAAGTCAAGACCAACCAACCCTCTAAGGAGAACATGAGCAAAACCAAAGGCAAAAACAGCAAAATAAAATTCCCCGGGTCTGTGGTAATCCCACTCCACTGCGACAGCACCAGCGTAATTCCAAAAGCCCAAGTAAATACTCCATCCTTTTTACCCCAAATTTTTCTCCATTCATGGACCAGCAACAAAACCACTCCAATTCCAAAAATCCAATCTAAATTAATAGCGGGCAAAGACAACAAAGCAATTAATGCTGTACCTGGAGTTGTGGGAGGGTTGTAACTCGTATATCGAAGAATTTCCCTAAGATTTTGTATTGGCCAATCTGGGATTATTAACATTCCTGCAGCAATAAAAACAAGGACCGTGCTTGTAAAGCACTGTATAGCCCGCCATCGTCTTACGGAGAATAACCAAAGAAAAATTGTTATTAATGGAATAAAAACAAGGTGGGGTTTAATGGTAGCGAGAGCAAAAAAAAATCCAGCTAAAGCATCCTTTCTGTCTTTCAAGAATCCCACCCCAAACGTCAGAAAAACAGCCACCCACACCACAATATTTCCATTAACAATCTGCCTTAATGCATGGTACCAAAACAATGAAAATATCATAAAAAATGCCAAAGAAACAGTTCGCAACTTCCACCCAGCTATTTTAAGACTCTCGAATGCTAATAGAATCAATCCCAACTCGAGAAATGTCATCCATAATGCTCTTGCAACCTGGTAATCATCAATGAGCGCAAATGGGATAAAAAATGCGGACGAATATAAAGGATATACTACATAAAACTCATGCTCACCCACTGCCGCAGGTCTCCCATAAATCATTTCCTGGATGCTGGCAGCAACTTCACTACCATATGGAGTTTTCCCCATCAATAAGGAGCGTGCACCTACCCAATGAACTAAAAAATCCGTACCCCCCATGTTGCGCACAGCAAAATAAAAATTTCCACCAGTTAATATAATTATTGTAAAAACAATCAAAACCAGAACAATAAAACGCCTAAGCACAACAGTCATAATGGCACCAAATTCTAAACTCCGAATAAATCAACTGATAGTGATTATTATTTGGATCTCTCGCATAAAAGGGTAATATTACCCACCATACCACAAGTCTGTATACAAAGGAAAGACATGACTATTTAGGATCGAATCGCGGTAATGAATGATCGGTAAAAGATTAGACCATGCATCGTTACCAACCCAAAATGGGGCTTGCAAGGCTGGCAAACAATACACAAATCCAAACAGAATCAAAATCAACATCCCAATCCAGGGATGTTGATCAAGTCCGGCGGAAAATTGAGAGAGGCGCTGTTTCACTTTTTGATTTCCAAATGGCGTTGGTGCATAAAAGGTTTGACAAAAAGGGCGTGACTGTGTAAGTTTGGTTTATGCCTAAACAAAAGAGTACACCGCCACGCCCAAAAACATTATACCGTGTCAAGAACTGGTCTGAATA
>JABFSL010000063.1 GCA_013140605.1 Anaerolineales bacterium | reverse complement strand
TATTTATCTTATATTGTTTTTTGTTTTGATTTTTCTTCAATGGAAGGTAAGTATAAATTGGGTAACAGCTCCAGAAGTGAAAATAAAGTTTTTTTGGCTCGCAGTCGGCTTGAGCCTAATTCTTATTACCGTAATATTAGGGTATTATGTTCGACGATTTTCAAACTGGGTGTATTCTAGAAATGTAACAACAATAGATACTCAAAAAAAAGACGAGCCTGACTGAAATCAGCGGAATTCGCCAATTAGCATAATTTGCATTTAAAAAATATCAATGAGGAACAACCATGTCACAAAATTTTGATGCAATCGTGATCGGCGCCGGTGTGATCGGAATCAGCACCGCATTTCATCTGGCAGAACGCGGATTGAAACCCGTCATTTTGGAACGCAAGGAAATTGGCTATGGAGCCACCGGCAAATCCAGCGGACTTGTGCGAATGCACTATGATCTTGAAGTGGAATCACGGCTTGCGTGGGAAAGTTTTCAATACTTCCGCAATTGGAGCGAACGCGTAGGCGGTGAGTGCGGTTTCCGCCGCACGGGATTTTTACACATCGAACCAGCAGATCACGAAACACAATTACGAAAAAATGTCCAAATGCATCAACGCATAGGAATCCCAACAGAAGTTCTCTCAGGGAATGATGTAAAAAAGATTGCTCCCTATCTCAGAACAGACGATATCGCATTCGCGGCGTATGAACCCGAGTCAGGTTATGCCGACCCAATGCTGACTGCCAATTCATTATTAACTGCTGCAAAAGAATGTGGCGCAGTTTATATACAGGATTGCGAAATCACCGGCGCACAAATCTCAAACGGAAAAGTTACTGGCGTGCAAACATCACGCGGAGATTTTTCCGCGCCGATCATTATCAATGCGGCTGGGGCATGGGCTGGGAAAGTGAGTGAATTGTTCGGCGTTTCCATTCCGCTTGGCACGTGGACTCACGATGTAGTCCACATCCGCCGCCCCGCTCAAATTCCAGATCATCTCACTGTCATCGACAGCTCACTCAGCATGTACTTCCGCCCCGACTCGGGCAACCTTACTTTGGTCGCCCTCGAAGATGACAGCCGTCTCGATGAACCCGCAGAAAAAGACCTCGGCTACGTTGCCAAGGATTTTGTCGAACGCGCCATTGAACGCATTTGCGCGCGCATCCCTGCTATGGAAGAAGGCTCGCTGCATTCCTCGCATGTCGGCCGCGATGGTTTGACTCCCGACCAGCGCGCGATCATCGGTCAGGCGGGACCTGAGGGATATTTCCTTGCAACAGGTTTTAGCGGCACTGGTTTCAAACTCTCCCCTGCCGTTGGCTTGTGCGTGAGCGAATTGATTCTCGATGGCAAATCCAAAACAGTTGATATTTCAGGATTCGATCCCATGCGCTTTGAACGCGGCGAACAGCTCAAAGGCGAAAACGATTACGGCTTCATCTGGCGTAACGCTTCCACATAAATAGCCAAAAGATTCAACCACTGAGCACACGGAGAACACAGAGGTAAGCTTTTTAAAAATCTCTGCGGCCTCTGTGTGCTCAGTGGCAAATATTTTTTCACAACACTCCACTTAATTTTCATCGGCTATAATGCAAATATGGCAGACAAACTTCTCTCCCGTTACGAAGAACTCAAGGCGCAGGTTAACCTCCACAATTATCGCTATCACGTGTTGGATGCGCCCATCATCAGCGATCTGGAATATGACCGCCTGTTGAATGAACTTAAGGGGATCGAATCAGCCCACCCGGAGTGGATCAAATCTGACAGCCCCACGCAGCGTGCCGGTGCCCGGCCTGCTGACCGTTTCGACAAGATTCGCCACCCTGCATCCATTCTCTCGCTCGCCAACGCCTTTGGCGGAGACGATGCGCGTGCCTGGCTTGAACGCATCAGCAAAATCGATGACCGCGTGGAAAAAGCCAAGTTCGTGGTTGAGCCAAAAATAGACGGCTTATCAGTCGTTTTGCATTATCGCGACGGCATGTTCGTGCAAGGCGCAACTCGCGGTGACGGTGAAGTAGGTGAAGACATCACATCCAATTTGCGGACGATACGCGCGATACCGTTGAGAATTCCAGTTCAGACCGTGGACGATAGACCGAAGACCGAGAAACCGTCCACCGTCCATCGTCCACCGTCATATCTCGTTGTTCGCGGTGAAGCCTTTCTCCCCATCAAAGAATTCGATGAATTGAATCGCAAGCTGGAAGAGGCTGGCGAGAAGACTTATTTGAATCCACGCAATACTGCAGCGGGTTCGTTGAGACAGCTTGACCCACAGCTCACCGCTTCGCGTCCGTTGACGTTGCTTGTTTATCAGATCATTCATTCAGAAGGCGGAAAAGTCCCAACTTCACAATGGGAAATTCTGGAATACCTGAAAGCCTTGGGATTCCCAGTCACAGATGTTGCCAAGCGATTCAACGATCTTGACTCCGCGATTGCATATACTGAGACTTGGAATGAAGGCCGTGACAAATTACCTTATGAAGCAGATGGCATGGTCATTAAAATTGATGACTTGACTCTCGCTGCTGAACTGGGATTTGTCGGGAAGGATCCGCGCGGCGCGATTGCGTTCAAATTCCCTGCGCGTGAAGTGACGACAACTTTAAATGATATTGGCGTAGCCGTTGGCCGCACAGGTGTATTGACTCCGTATGCCATTCTTCAACCCGTTGAAATTGGCGGCGTGGTCGTGGAACGTGCCACGTTGCATAATTTTGATTTCATCGCTGAGAAAGATATTCGAGTTGGTGACCGTGTTTTGATCAAACGCGCGGGAGAAGTAATTCCTTATGTGATCGGTCCCGTGGTAGATGCGCGTTCCGGCAAAGAGAAGACTTACAAGCCGCCTACGAAATGTCCTGCATGCGGACAAGCTGTGGAGCATTTTGAAGGCGAGGTGGCGTGGTATTGTGTCAATGCGGCTTGCCCTGCACAATTGGTGCGGAACATCGAGCACTTCGTCTCACGCGGCGCGATGGACATTGTCGGGCTTGGAATCAAAATTGTTGAACAACTTATTGAGTCAGGTCTGGTCAAGGATGTTGCGGACTTGTTCACGTTGAAGAAGGAACAACTGCTGGAGCTGGAGGGTTTCGCAGATAAAAAGGCGGAGAATCTGCTCAAGTCGCTGGAGCAGGCTAAGGCGCAGAGTTTGAACCGCTTGATCGCGGCGTTGGGAATTCACGGGGTGGGTGAAGTCATGGCGGGCGACCTGTCCCGTGCGTTTGGGGATCTATCCGCGTTATCAAACACAAATGCGGAAGAACTTCAGCAGATGGAAGGCTTGGGGCCAAACATCGCCGAGTCGATTGTCGATTGGTTCTCTCAACCTGCGAATCAAAAATTGTTAAAGAAATTAAAAGCCGCGAATGTCTGGCCTATTGCGAAGAAAGATGAAAAGAAAAAAGATGGCGCGTTGACTGGATTCACTTTTGTGGTGACAGGCACGCTGCCTACTTTGTCGCGCGATGGGGTGAAGGAATTTATTGAACAAAACGGCGGCAAGGTAACCGATAGCGTGAGCAAAAAAACAAGTTATCTTGTGCTCGGCGAAAACCCCGGCTCGAAGGCAGAGAAGGCGCAGGCGTTGGGGGTGAAGATCATCAACGAAGCTGAGTTGAGAAAACTTGCCAATGGGTAATTTTTATTCCGCCCCTCGGCAGTAGACAGAAAGTATCCCCTAGACTAAACTTACATAATTCTGATTTCGGAGGCATGAAATGGATTTCAACAACACCAATGACTCTGTAACCCGTCGCGTCAGGGCATTTAC
>JABFSL010000099.1 GCA_013140605.1 Anaerolineales bacterium | reverse complement strand
TGCGGTTTGTCGAGGTTGGCATATGTCACAAAAAACGAGTAAACATTCCACAGTGTAAGAGTAAAACTGCGAATGACATCGCCAACCAAATCGGAAGAGAAGCGGCGTTCCTGTCCAGGCGGCGTGGCGGTGTAGAGATACCAACGGAGCGCATCCGCACCGTGAACATTTAACACATCCCAAGGCTGGACAATATTACCAAGCGACTTGGACATCTTGCGCCCCTCCCCATCTTGAATATGACCAAGACAGATCACGTTCTTAAACGAAACGTCATCATTCAGCAAAGTGCTGATCGCGTGAAGCGAGTAAAACCAACCGCGAGTCTGATCCACGGCTTCGCAGATGTAATCCGCTGGAAATTGCTGGTGGAATTTCTCCTGATTCTCAAATGGATAATGCCATTGTGCGTAAGGCATCGAGCCAGAGTCGAACCATACGTCGATCAGGTCTTTAACGCGGGTCATGCGGCCGCCACAATCGGAGCATTTCCAATGAACTTCGTCCACGTATGGACGATGCAAATCCAGTTCGCTCAAATCCTTGCCAGCTTTTTCAGAAAGCTCCTTTACCGCGCCCACACAATCACGATGCTTGCAATCATCACATTCCCAAACGGGAAGCGGTGTTCCCCAATAGCGCTCGCGGCTCAATGACCAGTCAATATTGTTCTCAAGCCAATTGCCGAAACGGCCAGCTTTGATATGATCGGGAACCCAATTGATCGTATTGTTCAATTCAACAAGGCGGTCACGCTTTGAGCTTGTGCGGATATACCAGGACTCGCGCGCGTAATACAAAAGCGGAGTCTTGCAGCGCCAACAGAAAGGATAGGTGTGAGTCAGCGTTCCAGCACGAAATAACAAACCGCGCGCATCCAGATCCTGGATGATCTGCGGGTCGGCGTCTTTGACGAAGATTCCGCGCCACGGGGTGATCTCAGGAATAAATGTTCCATCTGGCTGGACGGTCATCAATATGGGAAGATCGTGAAGTTTTGCCATCTCCATATCTTCCTGACCGAATGCTGGAGCCTGATGAACAAGGCCAGAACCATCTTCAGTTGTGACGAAATCGCCAAGCACTACAAAGTATGCGGGTTTGTCAGGTGGCACAAACGTAAAGAGTGGACTGTATTTCACACCCTTCAACTTTTTGCCCTTAAAGGTATCTACAACTTTTACTTCTTCATCCTTGAATATTTTTTCAACCAGGGATTTCGCAAGAATAAGTTTTTCTTTTGTTCCGTTGTTATCCCGTTCAACAGTGACATAATCCACATCAGGATGCGCGGCTACAGCGACATTGGCAGGCAGCGTCCACGGGGTTGTTGTCCATACCAACAATGAGGTATCAGGCTTATCCACCAGTGGCATGCGGATAAAAACCGAAGGGTCGACCGCATCGTCGTAACCAAGGGCAACTTCATGGTCAGAAAGAGGCGTGCCGCAGCGCGGGCAATACGGTACAACCTTATATCCCTTGTAAAGTAGATCCTTATCCCAAAAGTTTTTCAAGATCGACCAGACAGATTCCATGTATTCATTGGTATAAGTCACATAAGCATCTTCAAGGTCAACCCAAAAGGCGATACGGTCTGTAAGTTTTTCCCAGTCTTGAATATAGGTAAAAACTGATTTTCTGCACAGTTCGTTGAATTTGTCTATGCCGTATTCTTCGATTTGCTGTTTATTATTAAAACCAAGCTGCTTCTCAACTTCGATCTCAACGGGCAGGCCGTGAGTATCCCATCCGCCGCGGCGCGAAACATGGTATCCACGCATGGTCTTGTAACGCGGAAACATATCCTTGAAGGCGCGCGCCAAAACATGATGAACCCCTGGACGTCCATTCGCGGTTGGAGGTCCCTCATAAAAAACATAATTTGGTCCATCTTTACGTTGTTCAACGGTCTTCTTGAAGATATCCTGCTTCTTCCACATCTTAAGGACATTTTCTTCCATTAAAGGCGCGTCGAGCTTTGATGATACTGATTTAAACATTCGCTCTCCTTGAATTCCCATCATTGACTGGCAATGACTAATTAACAAAAAACTCTCGCCTCATTACAGAGACGAGAGCGAGGCTCACGCGGTACCACTCTGCTTCCCCTGAAAGGGACGCTTGTTCGGATACGAACATATCCGCATGTTGGTAACGAAGGATGTCTCCGTCTCCCTTACTTCCCTGAAAATAATTCAAGGGTTCAGTTCGAAGCTACGGGATGATTTTCAATTTGCTGAATTGATTCGGCTCACACTACACCCGAACTCGCTGACAATATCTTCGCAAACTTACTCGTTCCCATCAATGCTTTTGATTTCCAGATTATACACACTACAAACACAATCGACAAGGCTGTATATAACCACAGAAAGTCTTACCGAATTCTTATTGACGGTTTATTGTCAGACAGGTATAATCTTTTTTCGGCATTATTTCAAATAGTAGGAGTATAACTATGACAACACCCGACAGCGCGCCCGCCGTTGCGCTTGAACCAAAAACAAAACTTAGCGGCAAAATTTTAAAGACAACACTCGCGGGGGCGCTTGTGGACATCGGACAGAGTGTTCCCGGTGTAATCCATATATCACAGCTACAACAAGACGCAGTCAATAAAGTGGAAGATGTTGTGAAGGAAGGCCAAACTGTTGAAGTTTGGGTAAGACGCGTAAAGAAGGACCGCATCGAATTAACAATGATCGAGCCTCTCGGCTATGAGTGGAAAGAGATCGTGCCTGATATGATCGTAAAAGGCAAGGTTGTTCGAATCGAAACTTATGGCGCTTTTGTGGATTTCGGAGCAGAACGTCCTGGCCTCATTCATGTCAGTGAACTCACCCGCGGGTATGTCAAGACCGCAAGTGAAGTTGTTAAAGAAGGCGAAGAGATCGAAGCGAAGGTATTGGATGTCGATCGTCGCAAACGCCAGATTCGCTTGAGCATGAAAGCTCTTCAGCCTGAAGTTGTTGAGGAAGCCAAACCTGAACGTGAAGATCGCAAGCGAACCCCGAGCGGCGACAGACGCAAAGGTAAAGGCGGCAAGAAGGAAGAAGAATTCCAGATGGAAGTTGAAGTGCCAACTGAGCCGCAATACACTGCGATGCAGATGGCCTGGCAGGCAGCACTTGAGCGTTCCAAAGGCCGTGGAAAAGTTCGACCAAAATCGTACAAGTCCGCAACGGAAGAACAGGAAAAACTTTTCAACCGTACCCTGGAAAAAAGAGTTTCAAGCAACTAACAGTAAAAAAAGAGCGAGTTTTGAACTCGCTCTTTTTGATTCTTGTTTTATCGAAATCGTAAGAGCTCGACTCCAAAAACATCTCATTTAACTCAAGTTGCCACCATGTCAAGAAACTCAAAACCCTTGCCGCGAATTTCGCTACTTTGCACGGATTTTTTTCTCAAATTCGCGCAATTTGCGTTATTTATTAAATTCGCTTTTCAAAAACGATTCCATAAAACCATTTAAATTTCCATCCAATACAGATTGCGCATTCCCCACCTCAAAATCGGTGCGGTGATCCTTTACCATTTGATATGGATGCAACACATACGAACGGATCTGACTCCCCCACTCGGCCTTGGTATATTCTCCGCGCAAGATGGCGCGTTCCTCGTCTCTTTCAGCTGTCCGCAATTCCATCAAACGTGCGCGCAAAATCTTCATGGCAAATTCACGGTTTTGAGATTGAGAACGTTCATTCTGACAAGTGACAACAATCCCGGTTGGGAGATGCGTCAGGCGCACAGCAGTTGCATTCTTTTGCACATTTTGTCCGCCCGCGCCAGAGGAGCGAAAGACATCCATTTTTATATCGCCAGGAGCGATATCAACATCGGCTTCTTCCATGGAAACTTGCGGCAGAATTTCGATCAACGCAAACGAAGTATGCCTGCGATGCGCGGCGTCAAAGGGAGAGAGGCGCACCAATCGGTGCACGCCTTTTTCCGAACGTAAATATCCAAACGAATATTGACCGCTGACCGCAATCGTTACACTTTTTGTCCCAGCTTCTTCACCGGGTGAAAAATCCAAAATGTCGGCGGTAAAACCTTGATCTTCCGCCCAGCGCAAATACATACGCTGAAGCATCGCTGCCCAATCCTGTGAATCCGTTCCGCCCGCGCCCGCGTGAATGGCTAGGATTGCATCATCATGATCATAGGGGCCGGAAAGCATCGTTGTGAATGAGCGCCTCTCAAGGTCGGCTTCAAGTTTTGCAAGCTCAATTTCCAGTTCGTCGCGCATCGACTCATCGTCAAGCTGCGCCAACTCGGTTAGATCATGCAAGTGTTGTTTTAATGAATTCCACGATTCCACATCGTTACGCAAACTTGCAACGGTCTTCATCACGCGCTGTGCGTTGGTCGAGTCGCTCCAAAATTCAGGGTGTTCTGTGTCTTTTTCCAGTTGTGATAATTGAATTTCCCTGCCCACCAAGTCAAAGACGCACCAGTAATTGTTGAGTCAGGTCATTCGCGGCCTGCAAGCGATTAAGTAAATCCTGCATAAGTTCTCCTAAACGTTCGTCAAAATTCCATCAACAAAAGCATCGGGGTCAAATGGTTGTAAATCTTCGGGTTTTTCGCCCAAGCCGGCAAAAAGAATTGGCAATCCCAATTCACGCTGAATGGCAAACGCCATGCCGCCCCGCGCAGATGAATCAAGTTTCGACAAAATCACCCCAGTCACATGCACCGCTTCTTTAAATGAACGCGCTTGTTGTAAGGCATTCTGCCCTGTCGTCGCATCAAGCACAAGCCATACTTCATGAGGAGCGCCATCGAGGGCTTTGCCAACCACCCGATTCACTTTTTTTAGTTCTTCCATCAAGTTGAAACGGGTGTGCAGGCGTCCCGCTGTGTCAATCATGACGATGTCTACACTGCGGGCGACTCCTGCCTGAACGGCATTGAAAGCCACCGCACCAGGATCGGACTCAGAAGCACCAACGATCACTTCGACCTTTAGCCTGTCACCCCAAACCTGGAGTTGATCCATCGCTGCGGCACGGAAGGTGTCGGCGGCTCCGAGCAGAATCTTCCATCCTTCAGAATTAAAGCGTGAAGCCAGTTTCGCAATGGTAGTGGTTTTACCAGAGCCATTTACACCAACAACCAAAATAATTGTGGGTTTGTGATTCAAACTCAAAGCGGGCGGAGATTCGAGGCGGGCGCGCAGTTCCTGTCGAAGCGCCACAAAAAGCTCATTGGCGCGAATCAGGCCCTCGGTCCGCTGGATGCGTTTGAGAGACTCCAAAACGGAGGAGGCGGTTTCGATCCCCATATCCGCTTGAATGAGAAGCGTTTCCAGATCATCCCATGTTTCTTCGGTAATCTCTGATGCGCCAAGCAGGGATGCGATTTGTCCAAATGCAGCCTTGCTGGTACGGGAGAGTCCATCTTTCCATCGTGAAAATAAATTAGCCATGACGCGCGATTATATCATGCGGGATTAAAGTGTTTTATGTTATACTTTTTAACGCTTTATGAGGAATAACCACAAACGTGCGGCATGAAATTTCATCATCCTGGCAAGGGGACGCAACTTTTTCAGGAACCGACAAAAACGACCTGATCGGAATGTTGGAAGGCCAATTGGAATTTGGTTGGATGGAAGTTGTATTAACTGCGTAGAACTTTGAGACAAAAGAATTGGAGTAAAAAATGGCTGGAGAACCTATTCATATTTCGGATGAGAGCTTTGATAAAGATGTGATGCAATCGTCACTGCCGGTGATCGTGGACTTTTGGGCACCGTGGTGCGGGCCGTGCAAGATGATCGCCCCCACGCTCGAAAAGTTAGCCAAAGAACAGGAAGGCAAGCTGGTCGTGGCAAAGATCAACACCGACGATCACGCTGAATGGATGCAGAAATTTGGCATTCAAGGAATTCCCACGTTGCTCTTCGTTTCGGGCGGCAAAGTGGTGCACCGCCAGGTGGGCGCTTTACCTGAACGCATGCTGCGTGAAGTGGTTACACAATTTTTGGATGTTATCAGTCAAAACTAAAACTCTTGGAAGAATAAAAAATGGAGATAAAAATGTTTAAAAAAGTTTTCCCTATGCTAATCGCGCTGGCTATTTTCTTAACAGCCTGCGGACCGCAGGGCACACCCACATTAGCACCCGCGGAAGTTGAAGGCACTGCTGTGTCATCTGCATGGACGATGGTTGCCATGACACAGTTGGCGATTCCAACGGCCACACCAATCCCGCCTACCGAAACACCAAGCCCCACCCCGTTACCGACTTTTACAGCATTGGCTTCACCCACGCTGTCTGCTCCCCTGTTACCCCCAACAGCAACACAAGCACCCGCTGGACAGGATAACTGTCTGAAGCCATTAAATGTTGGGGAAGCAGGACCACAGTCTCAGGTACGGTTTGAAAACCAAACTGAAGGCACGGTGGTACTTTCACTCACCTTAAGCACAAATGCATTTGGGCAATGCGGGGCTTTGAGCTACAACCTGGCTAAAAACGAAAAGCGTGTGCTTTCACTACCCAAAGGTGTGTATTTTGCATGGGCATGGATAACCTACAGCAACGGCGACACTGGCAATGCTTCTGGAAGTGTTAATAACCGCCCGGGCGATGATCACCAGTTCAAGGTGCTTATCAAAAAAGAAACCATCACCGTGCCATAAAAAATTAAAATTTGAGAATGAAACATAGCTCACCCCGAAAGATTAATTTCGGGGTGAGCTTGTTTTTAAGACAAAATTGGACGCAGATAAACGCTGATTTTCGCTGATCAAAAGCAAAACCAGCGTTCATCTGCGTCCGAATTAAATTTGACGTTAATTATGTTTTATTCAGTTTCTCTTGTAATTTTCGCACCCAGTGATCTTAATTTCTCATCTACACGTTCATATCCCCGCTCGATCTGACTGATGTTGCGGATCTTCGAAGTCCCTTTTGCCGCCAAAGCCGCCAATACCAGAGCCATACCTGCGCGAATATCAGGGCTTTCAAGCTTTTCACTAAAAAGCTGTGTGCGGCCTTGAATTAAGACTCTATATGGATCGCACAAAATGATGCGGGCTCCCATCCCTACAAGCTTGTCTGTAAAATACATGCGCCCAGAAAACATCCAATCATGAAAAAGCACCGAGCCAACAGCCTGGGTTGCAACAGTAATGGCGATGCTGGTTAAGTCGGTTGGAAAAGCAGGCCAAACATTTGTCTTGATCTCAGGGACTGCACCATCCAGGTCGGAAGCGATCACAAGCTCCTGCTCTGACGGAACAATCAAATCGTTTCCTTCGATCTGCCAGTGGACTCCCAGTCGATGAAAAACCTGCCGCACCATTTCAAGATGTTCAACTCCCGCATTTCGGATTTTAATTTCGCCGCGCGTGACCACTGCCGCCCCGATATAACTGACCACCTCAAGCAAATCCGGGCCGATGGTAAACTCACCGCCGGTCAAACGCGACACACCCGAAATATGTAAAGTGTTGGAACCAATCCCCTCGATCTTTGCCCCAAGGATATTCAGGAAACGGCAAACTTCCTGAACATGCGGCTCAGATGCGGCATTGCGGATTTTTGTTTCACCCTTGGCGAGAACCGCGGCCATAACAGCGTTTTCCGTGGCGGTAACGCTGGCTTCATCCAGAAGAATGTCAGCTCCATGCAGTTCATCCGCCTCAATATCAAACACGCGGTCGTATGTTATTTTTGCGCCCAAGGCGCGCAACGCCAAAATGTGCGTATCCAAACGACGGCGCCCGATCACATCACCACCGGGCGGTGGAAGGCGAACGCCATGAGAACGAGCCAGAACCGGCCCTGCGATAAGAATCGATGCGCGAATGCGCCGACACAGGTCTGGGTCCAGATGTGAAGCGACCAATTCCCTAGTTGTGATCCGCCAGGTATTTCGATCCAATTCTTCGACTTGAGCGCCGAGGCTTTCGATCAGTTTTCGCATTGCCAGCACATCGCGGATCTGCGGCACGTTATAAAGCACAACCGGTTCTTCGGTCAACAAACACGCGGCCAGCAAAGGCAGCGCGGCATTTTTATTTCCCGATGGAGTTACTTCACCCCGCAAAGAATAACCGCCTTCAATCACAAATTCATCCATGTCATCTCCTTGATACTTTCGAAATTGTAAGGCAGTTTTATTAATTCGCCAAGAACATTGCAGTTGACTTGCGTGATAATCAACTTTGCAAGGCGCTTACAATTGGAATTATAATAATTACAGATGTCTATAACGTTGATCGTACCCATTTTACTCGGATGCATGGCGGGCTATTTTGTAAATTACCTTGCCGATGTCCTGCCGTTCACGCGGCGGCTTAGCCAGCCAACATGCCCGCAATGCGATGCGCCCTTTACATGGAAAGATTATCTGGCTTTTCGTCCCTGCCAAAATGGACATTCCCGCAAAGCGCGCCTGTGGATCGTTCTGATTACGATCCTCGCGGCGAGCATTTACACCTGGATCACCCCATCAAAAATGGGATACCTGCTTGGACTGATTCTGATCACCTACTTTGGCGTTGTCTTTGTGATCGACATGGAGCACCGTCTGATCCTCCACCCGACCAGCATTTTCGGTTCCCTGCTTGGACTGATAGTTGGTACTGTTTCTCACGGAGTTAAGGATACCCTTTGGGGAGGTCTGGGCGGCCTGCTGATCATGCTGGCCTTTTATTACTTTGGCGTCCTGTTCACTCGCATACGAACAAAACGCATGCTCGCCATGGGACAGGAAGCAGATGATGAAGAAGCGCTCGGTGCGGGTGATGTTATCCTTGTTACAGTTCTTGGGCTTATACTTGGGTGGCCGCTGATCTGGTTCGGCTTGTTGCTCGGGATTTTGCTTGGCGGCTTTTTCAGTTTGCTGCTCATTTTATGGCTGGTGGCTACCCGCAAGTATGAAAAGAACGCGCTGATGCTTTTCATACCATACGGCCCATACTTTATTATCAGTGCATTTTTGATCGTGTATTTTCCAAAACTTATTCAAATGATCGTTCCCGGATAAATCAATGAATCCCCAGGAACAAATGGAAAAATGAAAATATCCTCAAAAACCCATCACAAAAATACTCGCGCGCAGGCAATGGTGGAATTCATGCTTGCATTGCCACTTTTACTTGTGCTCATCTATGGCACGATCGAAGTGGCGCGCCTGGTCTTCATCTTTTCATCGGTTGCAAACGCCTCACGTCAAGCCGCGCGATACGGCTCCGGCGCCGGAGAAATTGACGACGTGGCTTTTTATCAGGATTGTGAAGCGATCCGAGAAGTAGCCAATAGGTCGGCCTACATTGTCGACTTTGATGAGATCAACATCACATACGATCGCGGCGTTAATCAAAATGGGGAGCAAATTCCAATATCAAATGTAGACCCCGACCCACAATCTGATGCCTGCCCGATCGAAGATGACGTTATCCGAAATGGCGACCGAATCATTGTTCAAGTATCTGCAAACTATGAACCCATAATTTCGGTCATTCCAATTGAACCGGTACAAATCGTTTCAGCCAGCGCGCGCACGTTTTTGATATCCATCCCGATCCTTGGCTCTGCCCTGCCAAGCGGATTTTCCGCCGAAACCGCCACGCCATCAAAATTTCCAACAAGTATTTTGACTGATACTCCAACAGCCTTCCTGACTTTCACATCCACAAATATTCCATCCTCAGGGAATACACCGGTACGCCTAACGCCCAGTTTTACTTTGCCTCCAACTTTAACTTTCACGCCATCCAAGACACCGCTACCAACTTATACGGCCAGCATCACACCCACACCCATAAGTTGCTCCGGCTTGACCGGCGTATTCCACGGACCCCTGGAAATTACGGGAAACATTATGGAAATGGATATCATCAACAACACCGGTCACACCTTATTAACCGCGCAGGTTTATCTTGAATGGAATCATGATACAGGCCATAAAGGTAACGACCCAACCCTGCATCTCACACAGGCTTCGCTTGCTTCACAAACGTGGAACGGCGATATTCAAACACCGTCAGCTTACATCACCGCCTTCTACCCATTCATACCGCCCGGCGATTCCACGATCCGTTTCAACTTCAACCAGAGTTACAACCTGACAGACGGAACTGAACGGATCATCATTACGATCGGCACGCCGGGCTGCATAAACTATCCTGTGGATTCGAGAAATTAACAGATTGAGATTCCATATGTCAGCGCAAAAGAGGAAACGCGGATTCGGTCATGGGGAGCGCGGCCAAAGTTTGGTCGAGCTGGCTGTAAGCCTGCCTGTCATCCTCCTGCTGTTGATCGGCACCCTTGATTTCGGCATGGCCATTTTCTCCTACGCGATCCTCAGAGATGCCGCTCAGGAAGGCGCGTTTTACGGTTCGTTTAATCCGGCAAACAAGGCCGAGATCGAAAACCGCGCCCGCAATATTTCACCGCGTGGAGAGGAGGGTGTTTTTTCCTCCCCGGTGGATCTAAGAAATAAAACACTTGTCAAGGTAAATGTAAAAGCAATTGGCGCGTCATGTCAGGGCATTACGAAGGGCAAAGCCAACAGCCTGCAAGTCAGTGTGTCATATCAATACCCGATCATCATGCCATTCGCCGGACAAATTATCAGTTCCGACACAATTACGCTAACTGGAACCGCTACAAATATTATTCTTCAACCAGCATGCCCATGATAAACCCCTTCAAAAATTTTATTGGTCATAAAAAAAGCGAGCGCGGCCAGGCCATCATCATCATTGTATTTTCGATCATTGGACTGATGGCTATGTCTGCCCTGGCAATTGATGGTGGAAACGCTTATGTGGATCGCCGCAGAGCGGAGACAGCCGCATCTGCCGCCGCACTCAGCGCATCCATTACCCGCATTGAGGGTGGGAACTGGCGGGCCGCCGCACTGGCCGCCGCCAAAACAAATGGATATGACAACAACGGCGTTTCAAACACCGTCGAATTAAACACTCCCCCGCTCAACGGGCCTTACATCGGAAACTCAGAATATATAGAAGTCATTATCACCTCCCATCTAAGCACTTATTTTGGGCCGGTGATCGGTTTCCCGACAATCACCAATATGGTTAACGCGGTTTCGCAATCCAAGCCAGCCGAGTACGGGCAAATGTTTGATGGATACGCTCTTGTCAGCCTTGCCCCGCGCAGCAAATGTGACCGCCAAAGATCCTTCTGGATCCACAGCGAGGCCACGATCAATCTCGAAGGCGGAGGGCTGTTCATAAATTCGAGCAACCCTGATTGCGCCTTCATCCAATTTGGCAGCGGCAGTGTACGCATCCGCGATGACAGCCCATTCACAGTTGTCGGCGGCGCCCAGATACAAAAGCCAAAACTCATTACTCCATTTCCCATGCAAACCGGGGCCATTCCAATGCCCTACCCGCCAGCGATCCAAATGCCCAAGGTAGGCTGCGGAGCAACCATGGCCTTGGGGGATGAACTAACAGGCATCATGACGCCCGGCAACTGGGACGATGGAGACTTTCCGCCCGATGGAATACATACTCTGGAAAACGGCATTTATTGCATCAACGGCGATTTTATTGTTGACGGCGGAGAACGGCTAATCGGGGATAATGTAGTTCTGCTGATTGAGCATGGAAGCGTACACATCAGCGGAAATGCGGAAGTACAGTTAAGTTCCCCCAAAACCGGTGATCTAAAAGGGCTATTGATGTACGTGCCGATAAAAAACAAGAGCATCATCGCCCTGAACGGCAACAAAGATTCCACTTATCAGGGAACCATCTTCGCGCCGGGAGCGGATGTCCGCATCAACGGGTTGGATTCAAGTTTTGGTTATCACAGCCAGATCATCGGCTACTACATCGAAGTGGATGGGACCAGTAATATCCATATTAGATATAAAGATGATCAAAACTATGACGCATATAAAATGCCGGAAGTCATACTCAGCCAATAATTAAGCCATCCTTTTGATTCAAATCTTTCAAAACTGTAAGCGTTACAAGTTACTTACACGGTTTTCGTATCACGCCGCAATGGTATATAATGGGACTATAATAGTGATATTAAATTGATCGTCATTCCAAGATTGATATTCCACCAGTTCACATTACAGCCAATAGATCAACTTGTCATTCCAGTACCTATGACGGATGCCCTGGACTTGGAAGGCATAATAAAAAGAGGAAGACGCGTGAGAAAAATGCTTCGAAAAGTATTTTCATTTCCTGAAAAAAGTGCTATTAAACGGCCGTTAAAAAAGCGAAAATCTATCGGGCAAAGCCTGGTGGAATTTGCTCTTTTGCTGCCGATCTTATTGATGCTGTTTTCAGGGATGATCGAGTTTGGATTCATGTTAAACACATACTTATCCTTGCTTGATTCAACTCGGCAGGCAGCACGCCTCTTCGCCAACTCGACTCCCTTCCAACTGGATACAGCCACAAACACGATCGTGGACGATCCTAATTTTTCCCCAAGTGTTGCGCTGGCTACCGTTGACATTCTTGCTCCGGCAGCGGACCCAAATGCGCGCCAGATCGTGATAGACCCCACTCGAGATGATGTCCTTGTTTCTGTTCTGCGCGTAAATGTGGATGATGCAACTCATACCATCTCGTTGATCGAGAGATTCCCCGAGGGATCACTTTTTTATAGTTTATATGGCAATCAAGTAACAAGTTATGAGGATAATGATATCGAGAATTTCATGATCCAGAACGGCACAACTCCGGTGGAGACAGGCATTCTGATCGTGGAGGTATATTATGGATATAAAGGTATACTCAAACTGCCCTGGATCGAACCTTTCATGAACGATGACGCCCCTGTCTTACTTCACGCAGCCACGATCATGCCTTTGGTTGCGGCAAAACCATAGTTCTTCTAAATTATCGAGCAGGTATAAAATATGACCAAACAACGCCTTCAAAAATTAATACGCAAAACCGAACGTGGGCAGGCCGTCATTTTGATCGCCTTTGCCATTATTGGGTTGGTTGCGATGGTCGGCCTGGTCACTGATACCGGCATATTATTGATCGAATACGGCAAGCTCAAACGCGGAGTGGATGCTGCCGCAGTTGCCGCCGCCCAGCAATATCGTTTAAGAGGAAACGTGCTCGATCAGGCCGCGCTGGAAAATGCCGCGAAAAACTTCCTGCAGCTCAACCAATCCACAGACATCGTGGATGGTAGTGTGATCGTACATTCCTGCGAGAGCCCTGTGGCAGATAGACCTGTTCTATGCAACCCCGACCCGCTAAACCACCCCAACGATAACCGCAAACTGGTTGAAGTGATCGCAACAAAAAACGTTTACTTTGGTTTTTTAAGGGTGATTGGAATTGAAAGCACAACGGTTACGGCCAATGCTGTTGGCGAGGCGGCCACGATCGATCTTGTACTGGTAATCGATACATCTGCCTCCATGGCTTTTGAGACTGACACAGATCCCACAAAAAACGATTTTGCGTCAGACTCGCCGCTTGAAAACCCGAGCGTATGTAATACCAGCGCCGCAAACCCATGCCAACCATTAAGAGCGGTTAAAAATGTGGCATTGGATTTTATCAATACACTTTACTTCCCTTATGATCGAGTGGCCATCGTAACAATGACTAGCCAGGCACCTGGTGGAGATCGCTACCCGCGTGAAATTTTGGCTTTAACTTCAGATAAGGCAGATATCTTATCCCATATTAATAACATCAATGTTTTTGAGCCACAAGATTGCAATGGAAGCGGCACTACTGAAGGCTCCTGTCTAAACTATATTAACGGAAACTTTGCTGGAACGATCTGCGAAATTTGGGAAAAACATGCAAACGAAGCTACAGCCGACCCATCTTCCTGCCCATCCAGTAACATAGGTGGCGCACTGGATTTGGCCAGAGTTGCATTTACTAAAGATCCTCTGCATACCCGTCTGGATGCCTTCTGGGTGGTGGTTAGTTTGCTTGGCGGCCCTGCAAATGCTACTGACATATTAGATCCAATCGACTACCCCAATGGTTTCTGCCCACAATACACTTGGACATTTATGTGGGATGGTCGTTTTTGCCAGGACAAATATCCAAGCGTGCGCCATGCTGATACTGATGTGGCACCATACGACAATCCAGTAACTCCGGGAGTTGAAACTGATGAAATTTCAATGTATGATCCAGATGATTACGCGCGTGACCGTGCAGATGACCTTGCAAAATCAATCTCTGGTGAAGGCGTTACTATTTTTACCATTGGCTTGGGCAAACCGATAAAAAGCACCGCACTAAATGATGGCACTCCCATCAGCGAAGATTTCTATGCAGATGGAACGACAAGGATCCCACCTGCTGAAGCATTACTCCAATACATAGCCGAATGTGCCGGTGATGGTATTGATGTGATAACTTATACAACACCTACCAGTTATGTTTGCGACCCTAGCAACCCACCTACCATTAATCACGGCCAATATTTTTATGCACCAACCAGCACAGCACTGGCAGATATTTTTGATAGAATTGCCAAAAACATTGCTACCAAGATCTCACAATAACCCTGCATCAAAGGAAATCTTATGAATAATTTTTTTCCCCAAAATAACAAGAAGCGCAGGTCTAAAAAAGCGCAGGGCATGGTGGAGTTTGCGCTCGTCCTGCCGATTTTGATGCTGACCATTGTTGGGATATTGGAG
>JABFSL010000078.1 GCA_013140605.1 Anaerolineales bacterium | reverse complement strand
AATGGTGTAACCACACCCACCAATAATTTTCCAAAATTTATCTGCCAGTTATCCAGCGGAGCGCTTAACATGGGTTCAATTGTGCCGCGCTCCTTCTCACCGACAAATGCCTCCAACGCCACCACCAGCGAGATCGTGATCGGGAAAAATCCAATGATCATGATCGAGAACGGCACAAGTCTTTCGAGGATCAAATTTGCGTTGTATTGATTCAAGAAATCAACAGTCTGCTTTGCGAATTCATTCATTAAAACTGGAAAACAAAAAACAAGGATGATCATCGGCATCAATACGCGCCAATCGCGGAATTGATCTTTTAGTTCACGCCCAGCCACAAGCCACACAAGTTTAAGTTTATTGAACATTCTCGCGTCCTTTTGCTTCCGCCATTACCTTGAGATACACCTGCTCCAATGTACGCGGTTCCTCTTGAATTGCCATCACAGATGCAGACATGGCGGACAGCGATTTCAAAATCTGCGGATTGGATTCCTGCGGACGCATCACACGCACCTTCAAGCTGGTCGCCGTCCGAGAGAGCAGGTCTACATCTTTTGGCAGTTCCAACCCACTTGAATCCCAGACATCGCTGAACTTGATCTCATACTCCGGCGCTCCAAGCACGTTACGCTTCAAATCCTCCAATGTTCCTTGCAATAAAATCCGTCCGCGATAAATAATGGCGATCTGATCCGCAAGGATTTCCACCTCGGTAAGATTATGCGAACAGATAACAATCGTGCGCTTGGACGATTTCAATCGCGCGATCTCATCCCGCACCAGCCGCGCGGACTCAGGGTCCATGGCCGAAGTCGGCTCATCCAACAGCAGCACACCAGGGTCGTGCATCATGGCGCGCGCCAATGCCAGTTTCTGACGCATCCCTTTTGAATATTCGCCAATTCTGCGGTGCGCCGCTTCGGTCAGCCCAAAATATTGAAGCAAATGATCGCTGCGTGATTTCCGCGATTCAGACGAAAGACTGTAGACCTGCCCAAAAAAATCCAAATATTCAATGGCGGTCATACGCATATACAGGCCATGTTGTTCAGTCAGCACGCCCACAGAAGCGCGGACATCGTGTCCATTCTTGACAACGTCATAGCCTGCCACGCGCGCCCACCCACGCGACGGTTGCAGCAACGCGGTCAGCATACGGACTGTGGTGGTCTTGCCAGCGCCATTCTGACCCAACAGAGCCAGTATCTGACCAGCCTGCACGTTGAGGTCCACTCCATCCACAGCCAAAAAATCGTGAAATTGCTTGCTTAGATCATGAGTTTCTATCATATGGGTTCCTTGAAAATCGTTTACCAAAGTACACGACAAGATTGGTAACTATAAACTTACTTTGGGAAAAACCTGGGTGGCTGGTTCTATTGTATTCCCCACTGCATAATATCTGCCTTCACAGAGACCTTACAATTTCTGCGCAGACCGATGTTTCAAAACCAGGCCAAACCCCACACAGACAAATATAATTGCAAAAAATGCCTGATTGATATTTATTCCATTCACGAGAGCAACGTCCAGCCGCAGGAATTCAAGAGACAATCGGACAAAAGAATAAATCCCAAGATATGCGAGGAATAAATCACCTGTTCTGAGGGTGTTCGCGAAACGACGTGCGAGCCATAAAAGGAAGATCATATTTGCGAAATTCAAAATTACTTCATAAGCAAATAACGGATGATAAGTTTCCACAGTTTCAAACCCCATCAGCCGATAGGCAGGCTCAATAAAAATCTTCCAGGGCAAATTCGTGGGCAGACCGTACAATTCCTGATTGAAATAATTTCCAAGGCGGCCAATGGCCTGTGCCAGCGCAAGGCTGGGAGCAAGTAGATCAGCCAGTTGCCAAAAATTATATTCATTCGCTCGTGCAAAAAAGAATACGGCAACGATTCCGCCGATCAACGCGCCGGGAATACCGTAACCGCCGATCCACAGCGCCAGCATATCAATCGGGTGGGAGAGATAATACTGGGTTGTCAGACCAAGCTGAACGGAAGAAAGAGGCGGGGTGAGGATATGCCAGAGGCGCGCACCAATCGTCCCCCATATTATCAAAGGCAGAAAAAGATCAGAGATGATTCCAACATCATAATTACGATGTTTCCCTGGCACTGCCCGCCAGGGCAAGTGTGATTCACGCGCGGCAAGCAGTAAACCCGCCGCAATGCCAAGTATGATCAATAATCCGCCCCAGCGAAATAGCAGGGGGCCGAGAGAAATTCCTTCAGCTGTAAGAGTCAATGTAAATACTCTTTATTTTCCCTGGCTTTTCGCATCCGCTCATGCCCCTGCACACGGACATGCAATATGCGTTGAAAGGCAGTGATGTTGCCAAGTATGGCGATGACTGAGGCGGCGATGAAAGGCTGATTGAAAATAAGCAAGGGAATTAAAACGAAGTAACGTTCGACTCGTGTGAGGATGCCGACTTTGGCTGTGAAGCCCAACCCCTCCGCGCGCGCTTTGACGTAGGAAACCAGCACCGATCCGCCCGTTGCCGCGAATGTAACCATCACGCCGGGGTAGTTTCCCTGTGAAAGAAAATAATAAAGCAGTCCGCCAAATGTGATGAATTCGGCGTAACGATCACTGACCGAATCAACGAATCCGCCAAAGTCAGTGGACTCGCCGCGCAGGCGCGCCATGGTTCCGTCCAGCGCATCCACGAGAACGAAAAGCAAAAGGACAATTCCGCCTGTTGTCATTTTGCCTTGCGAGATAAAGTACGCGCCAGCGGTGGTACCGGCCAGACCCAACAACGTGATGGTATTGGGCGTTAATCCAAGGCCATTTAAGAAAGCGCCTATGGGATCCAATATGCCTTTGAAGATAATTCGCAGTCTATCAGTGAAAGTGGGTTTTGAATTCATGGGCATTATCCAAACTTCGGAAGCCTGTTTCGACTTCCGAAGTTTTAAATTTATCCTTCCGATTTATCTTCGTCCATCAGATCTTCTTCGCTGATGAGGACATCACGTTCCTTGCCGCCGCCTTGAGAGGGTCCAACAACCCCCATCTCTTCCAGCTGATCAAGCAGCCGCGCGGCACGCGGATACCCGATCCGCAGGCGGCGCTGAATCAATGATGCTGACGCGCGTTGGCTGCTGCGCACAATGGAGATGGCTTGTTCGATCAAGCCATCATCCTGATTCTCATCGGGTTCCTGCAAGAGCTTCTCCCACGGCGGGATATCATCCTGTGTGTCGCTATTCTTCTGCCAGTGAGAGATGATGCGCTCGATTTCCATGTCCGTGATCATGACGCCCTGCGCACGCACAGGGTTGCCAACTTCAGGATTAAGGAAGAGCATGTCACCACGGCCAAGAAGGGACTCTGCGCCGGTGTAATCCAAAATAACACGGCTATCGATACCAGAAGCGACAGCAAATGCCAGACGCGCCGGGAAGTTGGCTTTGATCAAACCAGTGACCACATCCGTGGACGGGCGCTGCGTGGCAACGACAAGATGAATACCTGTTGCACGCGCCATTTGAGCAAGACGGACCAGGTTGTGTTCAGTCACATCCGGGGCAGACATCATTAAGTCAGCAAGTTCATCGATCAATACCACGATACGGGGCAATGCTTTTCCATCGGCTTTGCGAGTCACTTTGCGGTTGTATGCTTCGAGATCGCGGGCATGAGCGCTCTCAAGCAAACGATAGCGATGTTCCATTTCAACAACCACCCAACGCAGAACTCCCAAAATGCGTTCGATGTTGGTTTCGACTTTCCCATATAAATGCGGCAGCCCATTGAAGCGGATCAATTCCACCATTTTCGAATCGATCATGACCATGCGCAAATCTTCGGGCGTATTGTTCATGGCAAGGCATGCCGCAATCGAAGTGATGCATACAGATTTTCCAGAACCTGTAGCACCAGCAATAAGGATATGCGGCATACGCGCAAGGTCGGCGACCAGTGGATGACCCGATACATCGCGGCCAATGGCAATTGTCAACGGCGCGCCGATTTTATAAAACGCATCCGATTCAAGTAATGTTTTTAATCGGACAACTGAACTGTGTGTATTGGGAACTTCAATGCCCACATAAGGTTTGCCGGGCACAGGCGCTTCAATACGCAGCCGTTGGGCAGATAATGCCAATGCAATATCTTTTTCCAGTGAAGCGATCTGCGCCACGCGGACTTTCATTTGCAGCGCGTCGTCTTCATCCGAGCCAGGCTTTTTGATAAAGCCAGGCTGTACGGCAAACTGAGTCACAGAAGGTCCAACACGATAGCCGATGACTGTGGCGGGGATGCCAAATTCAGCGAGGGTCTTCATGATGAGTCCCGCTGTTTGATTGATCGTTCGTTCATCCGCGCGGACAGCTGATTCTGCCAAAAGGATTTGCAGCGGCGGGAGATCTTCTCCGCGCGGCGGCGCCTTGGCAGATTTCTCATCCTTTTTTTCAACAGCTTTCAAAGAGGTGCGAAATTCTGGCGGCAGGGCTTGAGTTTTCTTTTTAGGCGCTGTGGCCAATTTTACTGGTTGTTCGTGCTTCTCTATTTCCATCGGTACCGGAGTTGCCACAACCACGGTTGGGGCTTCACCGGCAACGTGCAGCAGCCATGCTTCAAGTTTTGCCCATAAGCCAAAACCGATCATGATTGAAAACGCCCAGAGGATCACAAGAATAAGCGTTCCCCCAACTTGACCGAGTGACTGCCATGCCAGAGTGGCAAGTCCCCAGCCGAGGCGGCCGCCGTCCATGCCGGACTCTGCCCGGATGAGATCATTGCCCATTAGTACAGCAACCAGCCCAAGGGTCAGAAGGGAAGCGATCTCAAGGGAAATGATCCGCCCCCAATGGATATCTCCTCCATCGCGCAGCAACAGGCTGTATCCAAAATATCCTATCGCGGCGATGATGATAAAACTGCCCCAGCCAAACCAAAGCGCGAGAAGACTCGCAAAAGGTGTGAGCAGTGCGCCTTCGGTAATTTTCCAAATGGCGAGCAAAGACATGACCGCGAACGCGATCAAAGCCACGCCAACCGCGTCGCGCAGGAAGCGCCCAAAATGCAGGTTGAAACGTGAAAGGCGTTCGAGCCAGTCGTTTTGCGGAACTTCAGACATCTGTTTTATTCAAGCCTCATGCTTAAACCCATGCGTTGATGCGCGGCATCCAAATGCAAAACGCGAACCTGTACAGCCTGTCCTTCGGAAAGCGTTTCCTTCAAAGGTTTGCCTTCCGCTTGTGGAATTTCAGAAGCATGGATCAGCCCTTCCACGCCAGCATTTAGGCGGGCAAAAGCGCCATAGGAAAGAACGCTTGTGATAACAGCTGGTGTTATGCAGCCTTCAGGAAATTCCGCGGCGGCATTTTGCCAGGGATTGGGAAGTAATCGTTTTAAACTTAGGGCAACACGGCATCGTTCAGGCGCAAGGTCAAGCACTTGCACATCAATGACTTCGCCCATTTTCACGATCTGGGTCGGATGCGAAACACGTCCCCAGGATAATTCAGAAATGTGGATCAGGCCTTCCACACCGCCAAGGTCAATGAAGACACCGAAATCAGTGATATTCGTGACCGCGCCTTGAACCTTTTGCCCAGGCTGCAGCGCATGAAATAATTCGGCGCGTTTACCAGACTCAGACTGTGCGGCGCGCTCGGAGAAAACTACGCGTCCATCTTCAGGCACACATTCGATGACCTTCAAACGGAGCGAGCGGCCAACATAAGATTCAAGGTCATGGTCTCGATCAATGTTCTCCACCTTCCCCGCCAGATCAATAAGATGCGAGAATGGCACAAATCCATACAGTCCATCGCCCTCCACAAGCAGACCGCCGCGATTATGCCCGGTGACAGAGAGGTCTATGATCTGGTCACGCATATACAGATCTTTGACCTGAATCCAATTTGTGGCAGGCTTCTTTTCTGAAGTCGCGGCCTTCGCAACTTCATTATCTTCCAACCTGCCGCCACCTGTTAAATGCGCTGGAGGATGAGCTGCAGAGCGGCTCTCTTCTGCCAGCACCGATGACCACCAGCCCTCATCGATCATGGGCATCGGGTTTTCCTGATTTCTTTTTTGGCCTGTCATGATGGCCTCCTTAAAACACTTGATAAAAATTAAGCGACGGCTGTTCACGAATAAATAATCCGAGAAGCTGCGCTGACTTACTCCAATAATATTTATTGATCCTTGAGGCTTACTTCCATTTCAAGGATCGCTTTTGCAACCGCTTCCACCGCAACGCGCTGTTTTCGATATAAGTCCGCTTCAGACATGGCCAGGCGTGAAGCCACATCACGCACTTTGCGGCCTTCGATAAATTTCATTTCAAGGATATTGTACAGTATCCACTCGGTGGTGAATTTACGGTCACCGCCTGGCTTCACCTGATCCACGGCTTTACGCAATAAAGAACGGAGCGCATTGGCCGAGTTTCCATCATCTTTTTCAGCAAGTTCGCGCACCACTTGAAGCCTGATCATTGGGTTGTTCGTAAGCTTCGGTCCGCCCCAATAATGCGTAAGCGCATCCTTGACCCAATTCGCAAGGTCTTCCTCTTCCGGGAGCGGCTCAGCCAGTAAGTTTGCACGTGTATCATAACGGCCTGCCGCGCGCATACGCTGGATCAATTCCACTTGAGGTTGAAGGTCTGCCAGCGAACGAAATACACGTTGTTGTAATTGACGATCTTCCAAGGCAAGGGCGGCGCGGTCGGCGAGCAGCCATAAGGCATCACGCTGTTCACGCTCCATAATCTGTTTCTCAGGCCGCGCCACGCCAAGCAATCCAAGCAGTGTTGGAACTTCATCCTGATCCATATCCGCGCGCCTGCGTTGATGTAATGGCAGTACCCAGAAATTTCCCCACTGGAACTCACGCCTTCTATCGCCGTTCACCTTTTCAAGGGCTTCCGTCAAACCATCCTGATCGAGCATGGTGCGATTCCCCGCCACAATAAGTGGGGATAAAGTCTCATCATCCAATGCCGCGATAAAAGCGGACGGGGATTGCAAATGATCGCGTACCGCGGCAAGCACCGCTTCAAGGAATTGCTGAAGATCGCCCTGGGTCAACAAACGTTCTTCAAAATTTTGGAGCACTTTCAACTCACCGCGATCACTGCCAAAAAATAACCAGCGCTCCCAAAGAGGCGCGGCAAAAGTAATGGCATGTTCAAGCGACAAAATCGTGGCGACCACAATAAATGGAACAAATGCATTATATGGGGAGCCAAAAAATTCACCGCCGCGGCGGACAACGGTCATTAATGCCAAAGCGGCGGAGGCGGTCACAGGTCCGCGCATGATCCATTTGACCAGGCGGCTCTTAATTACACGGTCAGGCCATGAAACGCCAAAGAACGCAACTGCATATGCCATCATGATCACGAGCGCGCCAACCAGCACATTAATGACAGTCGCCACACTCCAGAACAAATACGGATGCTGTGCGGCAAGTCCATAACCAAATAATAGATAAGGGTAGGAACCGAGCGCCGGAGCGGTCGCGCCAGCCATAAGGTACAACATGCGGCGGCGGCCGGAACGAGTCAACATAAGGCTGTAAGCGCGCGCAAAATTCACGCCCGCCCAAACCATCGCGCCAACGTAGTACAGCGTAAATACCTCAGTCCACATCGTTCTTAGGAGATGCGGAGCAGGCTTCCCGTCAGGAACGAGCGGGCCGAGTAAATATCCAAATGCAAGTAAAACAAGGAAAAAAACAGAAACGGCGTACATGCCGCGTACTGCGAACCTTCTACGTCCACGCGAAGGGCGGCCAGCCGTCACAAGTAACGCATCTGATAGATGCAGGTATGCGGCAGGAAGAAAAACAATGCCAAACCACTGCAAGCGCAAAAGCAGGTCAAGCGTCTTTATCGCCAGCGACTTATCCTGCAAGGCTTCGGCGGTAAAAACGATCACAACGCAGAGCAAAATGATCGCGAACGAACGCGCCACCCTATCACGCAAATTAAAAGAAAGCGCGTATAGAAATAGCGAAAACGCCGTGATGGCAATCCCCGCAGTTAGAATCTGGTTTAGCGTCTGGATCCCCGCCAGCAACGTATCCGTCCAACCGTTAATCATGCAACCCTTCCAATAAAAGATTCACCGCGAGCGGCGCCCAACCGCCATCGATCTTATTTTAGGGCTTTGGCAAAAAACAAAGCCACATCTTGATTAATGTAATAATGGTCATTATACCCGCAGAATTCGTACCCAAACTTTTGAGCAAGGCGAATGGCGGGAAGATTTTTTGACTGCATTTCAAGGATCAACCGACGGTGCGATCTGTTCGCCGCCCAATCCTGAGCGGCGGCCAATAGGGCATTTGCCACGCCCTGGCGACGATATGCCATATTCACTACGAGATCGGTCACCCACACCACAGAGGCGGCGCCACGCTCGAGCAGGCTGATATATCCAACGGGGTCCTGCCCAACCAGGCCAGTATACATCATGGATTTTCTTACCCAATCATCCGCAAGAGCAAAGGGATTATGTGGATACTCAATCGAGATCGAGCGCGGCAAACGTACTTCGCGAAAGGAGGCATTCACCTGCCCGGGTTCACGGCGCAATTCCAATTGCCAAACGGATTCACTGGTAACAGAGTGATCAAAGCCCATTAATCGGGAAAGATCGTTTGCAACGGTGGGACGAATATCAATTTCAAGCATAAATTTTCCAAAGGTTGTTGATTATTGTAAGGGAACAATCCGCACAGGCACAACACACACAGGTAGTTCCTGTCCCTGATTATCAGTTACCACAAGGCGCAACTGGTAATCTCCGGGCGTCAGAGCGGTTGTATCCCAACGCCCAAGCGATCCCTTATTCACGATCGTACGTCCGGCGGAGATGGTAGCCCAAGTAGTGCTGCCCTGAGGCGCAACTTCATATTTATAAAACCCAAAATTTGGAATATCCACTGTGCCAATTAATTCAATGGCACCCTTGATCTCTTCTCCAGGCTGGGGCGAAGTGATCATGATCTGATTAGGCGTACATCCCGATGTGTTTGCTATGGCAGTCTGCGGAATCAAACCCGCAAACTGTGTCATCATTTCCGCGGAAAGTGTTCCTGTGGGAGTTGAGATCAAATCAAGAGTTGGCGTTGTGAGAAAGACATCTGACGGAAGCCCGGGGATAATAAAAGATGTCATGAAAACTTCGATACAAAACAGGATGACGATCAAGATCGAGATCGCGGCTGATTGTCCCAGACGGCGTGATGAAAACTGACGTTCCAGACTATAAACAGCCGTCTGAAACTCCTGCCAGGAGCGCCACAGCCAGCGAAAAGCAAACATGGACCCGATTGCCAGCAGGATATAGATCAGCACCTCATACGAAGCGAGAAATTTATAAAACTCTATCATTCGCAAACATCAATAGTGACTATTCCAAACCGCGCAATACGCCGCGGATAATTTTCTCAACCTTGGGTGTGATCACTTTGCCAGCTTCAATTACCTCTTCGTGAGTTGTTACCGTGGAGCCATCCAGATTGGCCTTGTTGCTGATACCGGAAAGTCCCAGCACGCGCATATTGCCATGCCGCGCAATGATCACTTCTGGAACGGTGGACATGCCCACAGCATCTGCGCCGGCATTACGCAGAAAACGCAGGTCAGCTGGAGATTCAAAAGACGGGCCGCTTAAGCCTGCGTAAATTCCTTCACGTAAAGTCAGCCCGTTATCTTTGGCAATTTTACGAGCGAGATCGCAATAAGCACGATCATAAGGCTGGCTCATATCCGGGAAGCGCGTGCCGATCTCATCCAAATTTGGGCCCATGAGAGGATTCAAACCAGACATTCCCATCAGGTTCAACTGGTCTGTAATTAGCATGACATCGCCGGGTTCAAAATCGGGATGAACGCCACCAGCGGCATTTGTGACGATCATATTCGAAATACCAAGACGCTGCATCACACGCACGGGCAGGGTTACCTGCCCCATTGTGTAGCCTTCGTAATAATGGATCCGTCCCTGCATGACGAGCACGGGTCTGCCCTCCAAATTGCCAATGACAAACCTGCCAGCGTGGCCGTGGACTGTCGAAACGGGGAAATTAGGTAGATCACTGTACGGGATGCGAACAGCATTTTGAACGGAATCAGCAAGGTCGTTAAGCCCGGAACCGAGGATAATTCCAACAAGCGGCTGAATTGATATCTGATTCCTTATCGTTTGTGCGGCTGAATCGATCTGGGAAAGGGTAATAAAATTTTGCATTTGTGTGTTACCTGCGTAAGAGTTTTTACATTGGACCGTATCCCCATCGGAAGGGCCTAATGTTCTTCGGGATTATATCAGAAATCACAAACAGGCTTTTGAAAGGTAGAAAAAAATTGCTTCTTATGCTATCCTACGTGGCTAAATGAAACTTTCATCTGAAAAAGACTTAAGCGCACTTTCGTCAGGGATTCTTGGAACCCTGGCAATAAGTTTACTGTTGATCCCATCACGGTTAAACCCGTTGACGGCCGGCCTGCCAAATTGGATATTGATCTGGCTGGGAATATTTTCCTATGTAATATCTTTATCCGTTCAAACATATTTTTCATTGAATTACCATAAGAAGCGAAATACATTCTTCCTCGGCGCTTCGACCATTTTTCTGTTTATATTTACAGCGGGCTTCTTCCGTACAGGACATTATATAGAAGGCGTAATTGTTTTGGTCACAGGGATCATGCAGTTTGTGGTGATATCGCCTTTACGAGCCTTTTTCGCTCAAGACAATTCGCTAAAAACAACATCCATAACAATTGCTTTCATAAGCGGGATCATTCTGGCTATTTCCAACGGTCAATATACTCAACTTGACATAACCCCATACAGAATTCCGCTGGTGATCGCGTTATTAGCCACCGCATTCCTCGGCGGTATCACGCTCGTCTTTCCCACGCTAAAATACAATCAATTATTATTTCGTTTGCAGGTCATTCCGTGGCTGGCATGGTGTATTATTTTTTTCCCAACGCTATCGCTGGCCTATTTGATCACACCCGGCTTGCTCATCATCATCATCATTTTCAGCGACATCCTGCCGTGGCACAGGTTGCTTCTGCCTGAGGGTGACATCCTTGGCCACCGTGTCATCATGATCGCAAATACATTGGAATTGACTTTACTTTTATTTCTAAGTTCATTACTTTTTGTAATTGATCATTCGATTATCACAGTAAACCCATTATTGGTGAGCGCCCGGGAAGCCGCATTCATATTCTTTATGTTGATTTCCGTTGTGATCTATTATGAAGTATCCACGATCATTATGACGATCAACGGGTTGATGGAAGAGTTAACAAGAAATGAAGATGAGGATGAAGAGCCCGAGTCGGACGCCAATGTGATCACCTGGAACAATCGTCTGGCGCGCTATATCAAACCTTTTATGCTCACCCGCGAGGGACTTCGGATTAAGTTGACCGCCCAGGCAGACCAGGTCAAAGCGCTTTCACGACAACTGACGAATGAAAAGAAACGCAATACGCAGATGACCCTGCTTATGGAACTGAGTCAGCAGCTTGAGAATCAACTGGATCAACCTGTTGCCGCTCAACTAGCCATGAATACTCTTGAGCGGGCTCTGGAGTGTTCGCTTGCAAGTCTTTATATTTATGAACCAGATCAAAAACAATTTATGCTCCTTGCCGCCGCCGGCGAACAGACCAACCTAATCCCGTCCGGGTATCGCCAGAGTATTTCAGATGGAGCAATTGGGCGGGCTGTGCGTCAAAGAAAAACGCAGATCATTAACGATATAAAAGCGGATGCGGATTACATCTACTTTGAAAATGAACCAAACCTGTCTGCGGTTGTGATCCCTTTGATATTCAACGGTCATGCCAACGGGACGATTGTCATCAACAGCGAAAGATTGAACGCCTTTGGCAGCATTGACATCGGTCTCGCCGAAGCAGTTGCCGCTGAACTCACCCGTGCCTGGGAGCGCTCTGGCTATCATGAACGGTTGATGAATCTTGTTCAGGCAGGAAGTCAGCTATCGTCCATGGTGGAGCCGGAATCCACCGCGAAGGAAGTCGCATTCATTGCAAGGGAAATATTACAGGCCAGGTTCACGTTCGTGCATATTAAATTGGGACAGGAAAGAAATTTTGATCAAAGCGCCTCATCCGGTAATGCCCCGCACTTGTTGGAATCCCTTGGAAAATCCATAAACACCGACGCATTAATACAGATTGCGTTCCAGGCTGAACAACCTTTCCGCGTTCGGGATGTTAGAAAATACGCAACGACCTCCCACCTAGTCATTGATCATCCCGGGCTGCGAAGCATGTTGACCATCCCAATCCGCTGGCATCGAATTAATATCGGGGCAATATTCGCGTTTGGCAAAAAGAACGAGGTCTTCTTCACAGAAAACGATGAATCTCTGGCCGAACTTCTTTCCATTCAAACAGCCGGCGCGTTTGAAAGCACCTGGCTTCAACAGGAATTACGCGCATCCCTGCGGATTACATCCCTGCTTTATCGTTTGAGCAACCAGATCATTCAGGCAGAAAGTCTGGAAAACGCTGTATCCGATATCGCTCAAACGGCGCACAAGCTCGCCAAAAGCACCGCCACAGGGATCGTACTTCTCACCCCGGAAGGTGAATTAACAATCGAAATGCAGGTTAACTCAGAAGGTACCTATCACGGCCTCGATCATCCCATGGATCTAATAAAAAACGCCATGGAGTCCGGACAACCAATCCATATTTCCCAGGGACTATCCATGATGCGCACCTGTCTGCCCATCCAGACCCCGATTCAAAAATATGGCGCAGTTTGGATGGATGCACCGGAAGAACAGGGACACCAGCCCGCGGTCAACCCCAAAGATATACAGACCCTTGTAAACCAGGCGGCCATTGCGCTGGAACGCTCTCTTTTATTGGCAGAGTCGCGCAGACAGGCCATTGAGATTAAAGCCGCCTATGATAAATTGGAAGCCACATACGATCAAACTCTTGCGTCTCTTATGTCCGCCCTGGATGCCCGTGACCGCGAAACAGAAGGACATAGTTTGAGAGTAAGCAACATGGTCGCCAAAATGGGGGAAGCTCTTGGGTTTTCCCACAAACAGCTAAAGGTTTTGGAACGCGGATCACTTCTCCATGATATTGGCAAGATCGGTATCAGCGACACCATCCTCCACAAACCCGGCCCGCTGAGCGAAGAAGAATGGAAGATCATGCGTCTGCACCCGGATATTGGAGCAAGGATCGTGGAAGGGATTCCCTTCCTACAGGAAACCATTCCACTTATCCGTCATCATCAGGAAAGATGGAATGGAACAGGCTACCCCGGGGGATTAAGCGGTGATGAAATTCCCATTCTTGCGCGAATGTTCGCAATCGTGGATGCGTTTGACGCGCTAACCAGCAAACGTCCTTATAGAAAAAAAATATCAGCGGGCGAAGCGGTTAAATACCTGCGTGAACAATCTGGAATATTGTTCGACCCCGAAATTATTACGATATTTGAAAAATTAGTTGAAGAAAACAAAATAGACTCAATGCCTTCAGAATAAAGTATGGATTATAAAGATTCGCGCCGCGGCTTTAGGCCTCAGGAAAACCTGATCTCGATTCTGCCATCCATTGTGGCGGGTATTTTTCTGCTGCTCGCATCCACGGCCATGGTGCTATATTATTTTCCGATCGAGAACGCGCTTTTCAAAACCGTCATCACCCTATATGGTGTTCTTGGAAGCGTCTACCTTGCATCCTACTATCTGCTCTTTAGGGCGTCCTTGAATAAAACGCGTTTCGCATGGATAAACGCAATCATCTCCGGAGTTGCACTCGGCGGGATCACACTGCTCGTAACTGAAGAAATTGATTATCTGCTTTACATGCTGATCATCCTTGCGGCAATGAACACATCCCTTATATCCACCCGCGGACCATCTTATTTTCTGGTAATTTCCGCAGTGTTAATCCACGTGATTACCGATCTAAGCAACTACCCACTGGATCACCAATGGATCATCAATCTTGGCCTGACCATCGCCTCGCTCATGATTATCGAAACCATCCAGCAGCTAAAAAAAATTGCGAGAGACCAGATCAACGGACTGGAGATCGTGAATGAATTCAGCAAACAGATCGTTTCCACGCTTGAAACAGACCAGGTTATCGCCCTGCTCAATGCCGCCTTCCAAAACGCCATAAAAGCAGATACTTATTATTTTGGCATTGTTGATAACGAAGAAATTCGTCTTGAATTATTCTACGATGATGGAGAATACTTCAACAATGTGCGCCTGAAAAGAAAAGGCACACTCTCAAACTGGGTTATCGTTCATCAACAAGAACTCTTCCTGCCCGACTTGCGCAAAAATATACAACTGGATGATGTTGAACTTGTCGTCATTGGAAAAAAGAAACGCTCTCTTTCATGGCTGGGAGTTCCCATGCGAGGCTCATACGTGGATGGCGTCATGGCAATCGCGTCCTATCACCCCAACGCCTTTGACCGCAGCACCCTGGAATTGCTATCCAACATTGCCCAACGCGCAGCGCTTGCCCTGGATAATTCCTACGCCCATGCCCTTGTGAAAGAGCAGGCCCGGCTTGACAGCCTCACACGTGTTTACAATCATGGCTATTTTATTCAGGCCCTGGGCGAACAGGCAAAAAACTGTATCTTACAAGACCTGCCCCTTAGTTTGATCATGCTCGACATTGATTTCTTTAAACAATACAACGATAAATTTGGGCACCTTGTTGGAGACGAAGTATTGATCAACCTTTGTGATGTGATCCGCAGTCATATCAAAAATACAGATTCAATCGGCCGCTGGGGCGGTGAAGAATTCGCCATCTCACTCCCATTTACAGATGGGCAAAAAGCAATGATCGTTGCCGAACGCATTCGAGAAACCATGGCATCTCTCAAACTGAATAATGAAAAATACGGTGAACTGCCAGTCCCGACCATTAGCATGGGAATAGCAGTTTTTCCCGTGGAAAGGGACGACATCATAAAACTTATTGACCTCGCTGACAATCGTCTATATACAGCAAAAGAACGCGGACGGGATCAAGTTGAACCACCGTCCACGTTCTGGAAAACATAAAAACGGATTAAGCTATTTCAATACTTCGGCAAACGCCTTTAAAGTTTTTTCCACACCGCTATCATCCACCCAATAATGCGTCACCAGACGGAAGCGCCTTGGCCCTGCCCAATCCACCAGCACATTGCGTTTTTTCATTTCCTCGATGATCTGATCCACGCTTAATTTGACTTCATCCAACAGATCAAAATACACCATATTGGATGAAGGACTCGCATCCAGCTTTAATCCCTGAACCTGCTTCAACCCCTCAAACAGATTCTTCGCCCGGGCATGAT
>JABFSL010000093.1 GCA_013140605.1 Anaerolineales bacterium | reverse complement strand
TCTTATTTTTAATTGTATCCTCTCATAGTTATAAAAGTAATTGTATTCGTAAATGAGATACATATTAAATGCTGACCTTGCGATTTATACTGCATTCGCGTCTTGAAATATCGCAATCTCAAAAAAACTTAAGAACCGCGAAGAAGTACAAACCATCTTCGCGGTTCTTATCTTGAACAAAATTCGGCAACACTATAGCTTTATTTGACCAACTCTTTTGTAGAAATTATCAGCACTCTCTCACATCTACAAACTTCACCACCACCTTCGCCAACGCCTTCTTGACATCTTCCAATTTCATCTCGGCCACTTTGAAAGTGACAATGACGGTCTTTCCATCCGTTCCAGCAAACTGCCCAAAGGAGATGAAATTGCCGCCCGCATCTGCAATGGCTTTGGTGATCATCGCCAATTGCCCGGGGTGATCTTCGGCAATGGCCGTCACGCGGATTCCTTTTGTGCGCGCACCCATCAATTCGAGGAATATCTTGAACAGGTCGGTCTCGGTGATCATGCCGACGACTTTATCGGCTTTCATCACGGGGACACCGCCGATCTTATTATCTGCCATCAAACGCGCGGCTTCTTCTATGGGAGTATCAGCCTGCACGGTTAATACATCGCGCGTCATCACTTCCTTGACCGTGATCTTGCTGAGCATGTAATTCATTTCCCACACGCTCAAACTTGTGGCCTGTGACGGGGATGCATTCAACAAATCCTTATCCGAGATGATGCCGATCAACTTGCCATCCTTCAGCACAGGCGCGCGGCGGATTCGTTCCTTCTTGAATAACGCAAGTGCGTCATGAATGGGCATATCTCTTGTGATCGAAATAACAGGGCGGGACATTCTTTCGCCGACTAACATGGGGAGCCTCCTAAATTGAATAATGTCGCTGCGAGGCGCTCTTGTTTTTTGCCGAAGCAGTCTCCTAATTATAGGGGGATTGCTTCGTCGGGAAGAGCAAGAGCCCTCCTCGCAACGACATATTGAAAATTACTATTTTAATATTTTGAATTACAAACCAAGATACGCCTCGCGGACATGCTTATCCTTGATCAATTGCCGCGCAGGACCTTCGATGCCAGATTTGCCTTCTGCGAGCACATATCCATAATCGCTGATGGCCAATGCCATTTGTACGTTTTGTTCCACCAGCATGATCGTGAGACCTGTATCGCGCAAGGCACGCAGTCCTTCAAAGAGTTGCAGGACAAGCAATGGCGCGAGACCCAGTGAGAGTTCGTCGATCATCAAGACCACAGGGTCCGCCATGATGCCTCTCGCCACGGCCAGCATTTGCTGCTCTCCCCCGCTTAAAGTGCCGGCTTTTTGCGTATGGCGTTCCAGCAATCGCGGGAACATGGTGTACACCTTTTCAAGATTCTGCTTGACCTTCGGGCGCGCCCGTTTATTGGATGCGCCCATTTCAAGGTTTTCATACACGCTCATATCGGTGAACAATTGCCTGCCCTCAGGCACAAGTGTCAGCCCCAACTCCGCTTTAGTGTAAGCAGGCATACGGCTGACATCCTGTCCTTGAAACCAGATCGATCCGCTCCACGGTTTGAGCAAACCCATCACGGAACGCAGCATGGTCGTTTTGCCCGCGCCATTGCCGCCAACGAGACAGGTTAATTTTCCTTCATCCAGCTTCATGCTGGCGCCCCACAAAATTTGCACTTCGCCATACCCGGAGGTGACATCACGAATTTCAAGAATAGCCATGTTAATCATCCTCCATCAACTGCTCGGCTAGTTTGGGATCGCCCAGATAAGCCTCGATCACTTTCGGGTGGTTCGCAATTTCGTTCGGAGAACCTTCCGCGATCTGCTCGCCATAATCCAACACAAAAATGCGGTCTGAGACATTCATAACAGCCTTCATCAAATGCTCGATCATGATGATCGTAATGCCCTGCGCGCGAATATCCAAAACCATTTGGATCATCCCATCAATCTCGGATGGATTCAACCCTGCGAGGACTTCATCCAACAAAAGCAGGTGCGGATGCGACGCGAGCGCGCGCGCCATCTCAAGCCTTTTCTTCTGCGCCACGTTCAGACTACCCGCCAACTGGTCGGTGCGACTGGAGATTCCCACAAACTCGAGCACTTCGTCCGCGATCTTTCCTGCGTTTCCCAAACTTTGATTCTCATGTCCGAAACATGCGCCGACCATCACATTCTCACGCACGCTCAACTCATTCAACGGACGCACAATTTGATGCGTACGCGCCATGCCCATCTTCGCCAGATGATAGGGCATCTTATTCGTCACGTCTTTTCCTTGAAATAAGATTCGTCCTTCTTCGGGATGATAAACACCGTTGATGGTATTGAATAAGGTAGTCTTGCCCGCGCCGTTCGGACCGATCAAGCCCAAAATTTGTCCCTTGGGAAGATCGAAGGTTACCTGTGTCAGTGCCTGTAAACCGCCGAAGCGTTTGGTGACACCCTGTACTTGTAAGAGAAGCGTCATGCCAGTACCCTCCTCAAAATTGGGAAGCGCTGCCTTAGCCAGCCGACTGCGCCAGCAGGGATGAACAAGACAATGATCAACAACAACGCACCCGAGACAGAGAGTTGAATATCCTTGAAGAAGTCACTGGTCACCAGATACCCGCGCATACCCTGATAGGCAAACGCGCCGAGGATCGGTCCAAGTACTGTGCCTTGTCCGCCGAGCATGACCATGACGAGCAGTTCAATCGAAGCGTGGAGCGGGAACGCGTCGTGCGGTTCCACGTTTCCATTCTTGAAGAAGAACAATACGCCGATCATGCCGGGGATGATGGCGGATAGCACATACGCCCAGGTTTTTGCATCTGGCGCGAACACGCCCATCACTTCCGCCGCATCTTCATTTTCGCGGATGGCGAGCAGTCCCAGCCCAAACTTGGAGGTGCGGATGATGTAGCTCAGTATGATCGCCAGAATGGCGAGTCCGCCGACAACGTAAAAGGCCATCTCCAATGCCTTCGCTGCGCCGCCGTATGCGAGGTAAGCCTTGAAGTTGAGGGTAATGCCTGTCGGTCCGCCGAACAGGTCAAAGTTATTGATGAACGCTCTCATCGCTTCATTCACGCCGATCGTGGCAAGAGCGAAATAAGCACCGCGTAATCTCAATATCGCCTTTCCCAAAAGAAAAGCCAGAACGCCGGAGCTGACTCCGCCGGCGAGGATGCAGATCCAAAGTGACATGCCTTGCGAACTAAGCAGATAAAAGCCAACGTAACCGCCAAAGCCAAAAAACACGATATGACCAAAACTCACATAGCCTGTGTAGCCAAGCAAAATATTCAAACTGGATGCGAGTGCGATGGCCTTTAAGATCGTGAATGCTGTTTCGCGCGCGGCGGCTTTGCCTGTAATTGTGGGATATAACATCAATCCTGCGATGACAAGCAGAGGGATAATAATGCCGATGTGTTTTTGCCAGTTTGTCATTGTTTCGCTCCAAACAATCCATTGGGACGAACAAGCAGAACCAAAATGAACAAGCCAAATTCAATAACGGGAACCCATGATGTTTCGAGGAAGGCTGGCACGATGGCTTCAAGAACGCCAAGCGCCAATCCACCGACCAATGCGCCGATTGGGTTGCCGAGGCCGCCCAGGACGCCGATCACAAAACTCTTGAGTTCGTATCCGCCGCCGGAGAGAATGCTGAACGGGAAGAAGGTCGCGATCAATGCGCCTGAGATGGCGGCCAGCATGGTGCCCAGCCCAAAACTCAACGCAAGGATGCGCGAGGATGGAATGCCCATCAACTCTGCGGCGGAGCGGTTATTTGCGACCGCGCGGATATATTTCCCGGGGCGAGTCCGATAGAGAAACAGGTACAGGCTCCCCGTTGCAATGACCGAAGCAAGGGCGGCGATCAGGCGTGTGCCGAGCAGAGTCGTCGAGCCCAGCGTGACACTGCCCATGTTGAAATCCACATTGTAGGGAGATGTTGTGAAAGCCGCAGTCCCCAACCCGATGATGATCATGTTGACTGAAAAGGTCGCCAGCAGTGAGGAAAGATGCGGCGCGTTGATCACGCGATGGACCGCCACAGTGTAGATCAAAATCCCCAAAAGCAAACCGATTGGCGCGACGATAAATAATCCCAGATAAGGATTTACGCCCAGCTTGATAAAGATAATATAAGTACCAAACATGCCAAGCGAAATGATGGGACCATGTGACAGGTTGATGACGTTCATCACACCCCAGATCAATGTCAGTCCCATCGCGGCAACGCCGTACACAAACCCAAGCAGAATTCCGTCTGGTAGTGAAGCAAGGAGCAGGTTTATTTGTTGCATGGATCAACTCCAAAATGATAAAGACTTCGGAAGTCTTTTGGATTTATGAAGACTTCCGAAGTCCAGAGGAGAGCTTATATATTACGGCGCGGTGATCGGGAAGATGGGAGCCTTGGTGGCGACATCCGCAGGCCAGACGACTTCGCGAACCAATTCGCCCGCTTCATTCTTCTGCCATTGAATGACAACCATGCTGTGACCAACCTGCAAACCATGCGCTTCGGCGGATGTATCGAACTTGATGCCGCCGTAGAAGGTGAAGATATTGGTCGCATCGAGCGCGGCTTTGACTGCTTCGCTGTCGACTGAGTCTGCGTCTCTGATGGCCTTTTCAAGGAGCAAGCCAGCTGTGTATCCGCCCGCCGCGTGATAGGTGGGTTTGTCAGTGTATGCTGCTTCAAAGGCTGCGGAGAATTCTTCGCCGCTGGGTCCGAACCATTCTATGCCCAGTCCGTTTGCTTCCTCTTCAGTGTGAGTGGCTTTGCCTTCCCATTGGCTGGGACCAGTTACGCCGAGCGCGGCATCGCCCAATTCAGAGAACTTGCTATCGGGCGGGGCAACGAGAATGCCGATGAATTGAATGCCAACCTTGCGTTCGTATAACTGACGGGCAAAGGTGCTGCCATCGGGATAGTGACCGCCGCCCAAAACAACCGTTGCGCCAGAGTCAACGATCTTGTTGATGATCGGCCCGAAGTCAGCCGTATCGGATGCGTAGGCTTCTTCCAAAACGATCTCAAATCCAGCAGCTTCGGCATAGGGCTTCAAGCCGCCGACTACAGCCGTTGAGAATTTATCGCTTTCATTTACGATGGCGATCTTGGCGGCGGGATCAAGAGTTTTTAGCATATCCACGGTGCTGGTCAGATACAGGGACCCAGGTGTATAAAGTTGGAACACACCGGTGTAACCCTGCTTGTAGGTGTCATCATCAGCCGCGCCGGTGGTGATCATCAGCTTGCCGTTCTGTTCCGCAATGACTGCGGCAGCGGCGGTGAGACCGGAGGAATACGGGCTGATCAGGAAGTCAGCGTTGTCTTCGGTGATGAGGCGCGTGTAAAGTTCCTGCACGCGTTCTTTTGTAGATTCATCATCGTAGCTTTGAGCGGCAAATTTGACGACTGTGCCGTCGCTCAAGGTGAGTCCGCCCGCTTCGTTTACTTGGTTCATCCACAAGTTAAAACCATTGACCTGACGCTTGGAAGAAACTTCCTGCGCGCCAGTCTGTGAAGCGGTGAATCCGACGGTGATGGTTACTTCTTCCGGGGCGGCAACGGGCGCTTCGGTTGCTGCGGCGGGAGCATCGGTGGCAGCAGGAGCCTCAACAACGGGCGCTTCAGTCGCCGGGGCGGCTCCGCCTCCGCAGGCGGTGAGCGCAAGACTAAATACAACCAACAGAGCAAAGAGATTGAAGAGTGTACGTTTCATTTTCGGACAAGCCTCCTTCGTGGCGTGAAAGAATGAATTGCGAATCACAAGATTTGAGACCGCATTAAATAAATTATAGGAGACAGGGGGAAATATCAAATAAAAAACGGATGGGCAGATATAAATAATTTATAAATAATTCCCCTGTACGCACCCTCACCCCAACCCTTCCCCCGAAGGGGAACTCCCTTCCCCTTCGGGGGAAGGGTTGGGGATGAGGGATTACCCCTCGAAGCGATAGCCCATCCCGTGCTCGGTAAACAAATGGCGCGGATTAAGCGCATCGCTTTCTATCTTCTGTCGCAGGCGGCCAATGTACACGCGCAGATATTCCGCTTCGTTGCCGTATTCCATGCCCCAGACATTTTGCAGAATTACGCGATGCGACAAGACCCTGCCCGCATGTTTCAATAAATACACAAGTAGATTAAATTCAGTAGGCGTTAATTCCACAGGTGAATCTTTCACCGTAACCAGATGCCGATCCATGTCCACCCGAATATCGCCGCGCACCAATTGCTCTTCATTCGATGAAGGCTCCAGCCAGCGCGCACGCCGCAGCACGGCTTTGATCCGCCCCATCAACTCGCCGACGCCGAACGGCTTGGTCAAATAATCGTCCGCGCCCATGTCGAATGCCTGCACCTTGTCCGACTCCTCGCCCAGCGCTGTCAAAATAATGATTGGCGTTTTGGAGGTCTCGCGGATGCGGCGCGTTGTTTCCAAACCATCCAGATGCGGCATCATCAGGTCAAGGATGACAAGGTCAATATTTTCATTATTAAAAGCCGCCAGAGCCTCCAATCCATTTGAAGCGGTTAACACCTTGTAATGACGCGCCTCCAAATTACGCCGCACGAAATCGCGCAGAGATTTTTCGTCATCCACCACCAGCACAACAGGCTCATTCATAAAGGATCATCACTCGCTTTATATAAATTCAACGGAATGGAAAATGCAATACAGGCGCCCGCATTCATCGGCTCGACCCAGATCTCGCCCTGATGCGCGCGCACAAGCCCCTGACAAATCGCCAGCCCCAGCCCCGCTCCGCTCGTCACACGCGCAAGGCTGTCATCCAAACGATAGAACCTCTCAAAGATGCGTTCGCTTTTTTCTGGCGGAATCCCAGGCCCATCATCCATCACACGAAAAACGATCGTGTCGTTCTGCCTGTTGACCTTCACTTGAATGGACGCCCTCTCCCCCGCATATTTGACCGAGTTCTCGATCAAATTTCGGATGACTGTTTCGAGGCGGGGCACATCCGCATAAAGGGACGGCAAATCCGCTTCCATCTTAACCTCGAACCTGTTCCCGCTTTCGAGACGTGACCGCTTCGCCCCGCGCAGGATCGTCTCTTCAATGTTGCATTTCTCCAAAGATAATTTTATCGACCCTGCTTCAATGCGCGATAAATCCAATAAATTATTGACAAGTCCAGTCAAGCGGTCTGTCTCATTTGAAATGATGGTTAAAAATTCCCTTTGCGATTTAATGTCCCATTCCACATCCTCAGCCAGCAAAGTGGATGCGTAGCCTTTGATCGCGGCCAGCGGCGTGCGCAATTCATGAGAAACAGTCGAAATCAGATTCGACTTCATGCGGTCAAGGTCGCGATCAGCCGTAATGTCGTGCAAAATAACGCCGCGCCCGATCGGCATGTCTCTTGCGTCGGTCACATCGAATGTCTCGAACCGAAGATGCATCGGACGCCCCGCAACCACCAGCGCGATTTCCGATTTCTGGTTTGAGCCTTCAAGAATATTCCTGACTTCATCCTTCGCGGTGCTTTCAATTGAATTACTCAACACGCGGCTGATCACACGCTCCACTTGTATATTCGCCATATCCTCGTTTGAAAGCCTGGACAACTCAGCCACTCTTCTGTTCGCGTAAATGATCACGCCTTTCAAGTCGCTCAAGATCAACCCATCTTCCATCGATTGCACCAGCGCCTCAAGGCGGCGCGTTTGCTCCTGCAAGCGTGTATCACTGCGTTCAAACAGGATCGCGTTCTCAATTGCCATGGTGGCTTGATTCGCGAAACTCGATAGCAGTTGTATTTCATTGTTCGTAAATTCATGCGGCGTTGGATGAAAGACCAGCAAGCATGTTGGCGGCGCGTGCTGCGTATTAAGCGGAACAGCCAATACGGCGCGATAGCCTTCCGCGCGCGAACGCGCTCTTTGCGGTTTATAGGATGGATCGGTTTCCGTATCGCTGACCTGGATCGGTTCACGCACACGCAATGCGCGCATACTCACCGAGCTCGGTTCACTTGGCTGGATGGATAGCTGCTCGGTGAATCCCTGAGAGAGTCCACGGCTGGCGCGGATTCGGAATTCGCCGTGACCTTCATCCAGCGCGATGATGGCAATCCTCTGCACATTCAACAGGCGTCCGACCTGCTCCAGTATGCGATCCAGCACAACGCTTAAGTCCAAAGACGAGACAACAGCGGTGCTGGTTTCGAGCAAAGTCGCTTGTTCCTTCATCCGCTCGGCGATGGAATTTTCCATCCGCAAAATACTGCGGATTAAATTCCCGATCTGGTCGGCGCGGTGCGACATCTTCTCGATCTGTGTGCGCTGACTTTGTTCGATCTCTTGATTCAACCCGATGGCTTCGGAAATAGGCGCCAGCTTTTCAATGGGATTGATCACGCGCCAGGTCAGGATTCCCCAGAATGCAAGACCGATCAAAACAAAAGTTGCCATCGCCACCTGCGTGATGCGCTGAAGAATGATGCGGGTTGCGAATGCGTTCGCGGTTGGGCGGCTGATGACCACGCCCCAGTCCACGCTGGGAATGGATGCGTAGGTGTATAAGCGTTCCACATTTTTGAGATCGGCTTCAACAATTGAACCGCCATTCCCTTCCAGCGCTTGTGTATAAACATCGGGCAGGATTTCATTCGCGTGTCTTAGCAAAAAGGAAGGGTCGGGATGCGCGATGACCTGTCCGCCCGCATCAAGGATAAGTATCTCAAAGCCTTCTTCGTTCGCGTGTTCTGAGATGATCGCAGATAAAGTATTACTCAAACTTTCCAGTTTGATGTTCGTACCCACCAACCCAAGAAACTCCCCGCTCGATGAGCGAATTGGCATCACCGCTGTCGCAACCGCTTGATTGGTTGTGGGCGAGATGCGCCCCTCGGAAATTAACGGAATGTTGGAAGTCAACGCATTTTGATAATAACTGCGGAATGAAAAATCCGTCCCCACTGTGGAACTGGGACCAACAGGATAGTGATACAACATAATCCCATCCGCGCCCAAGCGATAGACTAAATTGACATCGGGACGAGTGCTTAGTACAACTGAAAATAGCTCCCCCATTTTTTCCTCTTCTATATTGATTACACTTGCATAAGAGGAAAGTTCCTCCACGGTCTTCAACGAGTTACTGATCGAAATATCTGTTTCAAGCGCAATGGCGCGCGCCAATGCAATGTCATTGGCTTCCACATCCGCACGGATTCTTTCCCCCACCAGGCGGTCAAACACCAACAGCGTTACCAGAAACGGAACGATCAATAACAGGTAAAACGCCAGAAGTTGAAGCCCGAGATCACGGTGAAAAGTCAGCCATCTGCGCATGGAGGTTGTGGGGTATTTTACTACTCAATACTGTGGTGTCTAAGCGTTGCAGTTTATTATACTTACACTGCCTGCCTTAACCGCCCAGATTAGTGAAGTAAAATTTTTTTCTTTGTAAAGCGGTTGAACATAAGGGGACCTATATCCCGACTTTTATCAAATTCCAAATTAATTGCTTGAAATTCTCGGTAACCCTGAATAAAATGACCCAGTCTTGATAGGTACGACAGCAGGCGCACAAGTACAGCTCTTTGTGGGTCAGAATACTAGCCGTATGGACAGGGATTCATGGCGGCGATGATGGCTAATTTCTTAACGACACCGTGACGCCATCTATTTTGTGTTTTCGGTATATTGGAGGCAGCAGGTATATATTCACTACCGAGGAGACTAAAATGACTCGAAGAGCTGCGATCTATATCCGCACCTCGTCCGAAACGCAGGGTGAAAAATCCAGTCCGAGTGAACAAGAAGCAGATTGCCAATGTCTGGCACAGGAAAAGGGATTGAGTGTTGTTCGTGTTTATCGGGATGTGGAAAAATATCGGGTGGGTAATAAATTGGTTGAACCATCAGGAGCCCGTTCAGACCGCCCCAGTCTATTGGCAATGCTCAATGACGCTACCAAGGATGAGTTCGGTGTCATTCTTCCCTGGCGCGAAGACAGGATTTATCGGGGACTCCGCTCCATGTTGACAGTCTTGGAAACCGTTCAGGACTATAAGATCGAAATCATGCTGGCAAAGGAAAATTTTGATCCAAAGATTACGCCTGTCCGTGCTAGGGCGGCCCAGATAGAATTGGATGGGATGAAAGAACGGTTGGGGATGGGTGTCAAAGCACGGCTGAAAGCAGGGAAAGCAAACACGGGTCAAGACCGCTACGGGTATTTTCGTATAGGTGAAAAAATTCATCTTGTGGAAGAAGAGGCTGAGTGGGTCAGGAAATCTTTGAACGGTACAACCAAAGTATTCCACTGTCGCAAATTCGCGAAAAGCTGATTGACAGCAACGCTCCACAAAAGGGGAGTAGTGCGCCACGACACATTCAATGAGCTCGTTCCAGTATTCAAGGAATTTTGGAATCTGCCAAAGAGTATGCCTATGGCTACAAAGAGCAATCATGTGATGGTGAGATCTATCAAATCCCGGTGGAACCGATTATTGACATTCCCACCTATGAGTTTTTCAAAACTCAACGGGCAAAGAATAAAACCAATTCTCCTCAACAAATCCGCCACGACTATCTGCTCTCTGGACATCTGAAATGCTCATGTAATTTGACTTGGCAGGCAAAGACGGCAAGCCATCGTCGCAGTCGAAAAGGGGACTGGATTGAGCGCAAGACTCCCATTGGAACGTATTTCTGTCCGCAACCGCATAAAGAATTGCGGACTTCAGATTGTCCCAAGTCGATTAGCACCAAACAAGCCGAAGCCCAAGTCTGGGAGAAAGTAAGCGAATTTATTACCAACCCCGATTATCTTCTGGCTGAAGCGGAGGCTAAAGTATCTCGGTTGCAGAAAGACTTCGAACAAATGCAGCAAAAGGAACTGCGTCTGCAAGCTGAAATCAAAAAGCTAAACGATGAACGTCAGGAATTCATTACCAAAGCTCGCAAAGAACGGATGCCTGATGAAGAATTCTTTCCCCAAATCAGCGCACTTTATGACAAGGAACGAGGAATACAGCGCAGGTTAACAACCATCGAACGGATAAAGGAAGATTTCACAAAACTTGACTTGGGAGAACAGATAAAGAAGTATGTAGCTGAATTACAGTCAGAGATGGTTGAATTGATTCATGCCAACCCTCAAACCTCGGAGGAGCAGCATCAGGTATTCGTGTTGAAGAAGCGAATCGTGGATACGGTTTTGGAGGAAGTAAGAATTGATGAAGGTCGCGCGATACATATAAAGTTTCGCTCAGACTTTAAAACCTCTATAGGTTGATCACGCCAATTAAGACAATTCAGAAAATATCAACAAGGCGACTTGAAAGTAAATCGCCTTGTTGTGTTAAGAAACACTCCCGGCTTCGAAAAGCAGGGAATGGGGGCATGATCGTTTATGAGAGAGGAGTCGAATACCCGTAAACGAGTATTCCGCAATATATAGGAATTTATCCTTGTTTTTGAAGTTTCATCCCATATTTATGGGCTATCCTGTGGTATGTAGTGGAGTAGGTCGGAATTTATACCCGTATATTTGATATATGCCGCGCTGGGCAACTCTTTGTGCAACTTTGAAGTCAAAAAATCAACTTGCCATGATGCTCATAGCATGAATTGCAAGGTCACAGTACTTCCTTTTCCCAATTCACTTTCAAGAACGATTTCTCCGCCCTGAGCTTCAACGAGTGTTTTGGCAATTGGTAATCCAAGCCCAAAGCCGGGGATGGTGGCTGTATCGTCGCCGCGATAGAAACGGTCGAAGACACGTTCGAGTTTGTCAGTGGGGATACCCTTGCCAAAATCCTGCACGCGGATTTCAACCTGCTTGCCTTGTTGTTTTGCGGTCACGTTGATACTTGCTGTTGAGTGCTTGAGTGCATTGTCCAACAATATCAATGCTACCTGTTTGAAGGCATCACGGTCTCCCAAGATGAAAAGATTTGCAGGGACATCGAGATTGATAGTACGCTGCGGGTCAAGCTGGCGAGCCTGACGACAAATTTCCTCCAACGCTGTGGAAGTATCCAGCGGCTCTTTTGCCAGGCTGCGGCCTGCATCTGCACGAGCGAGCAGAAGCAAGTCGTTGACGAGTCGAATGAGGCGGTCGCTTTCATCCACCATGTCATTGACGATATCGGCTTGTTCTTCGGGCGGCAGGTCACGGCGCATGAGACCTAAATTGCCGCGCAGGGTGGTGAGCGGTGTGCGTAGTTCATGAGAGACATCAGCCACGAAACTTCTTTGCATCTCAAGTGAATGTTCCACTTTTTGAAAGGCATCCTGCAGGCGGGACAACATGGAATTAAATGTATTCGCCAATTGTCCCACTTCATCCTGCGGGCCTGTGTAATTGACTCGACGAGTGAAATCACGTTCATTGCCGATGGTTTGTGCGGTTTGTGTAATGCGATGAATGGGGTGCAGCATAATGCCTGAAAATACCCAGCCAATTCCAAATGCAACCAGCAGCGTAAGCAAACCAGCTATTAATAATGTAGTGCCAAGGGATTGAAGCGTACGGTCCCGTTCGGTGAGCGGGCGGGCAACCTGCACAATATAAACGACTTCATCATTCACAATGACGGGGCGGCTGTAGATCAACATCTTTTCACCTGAGACAATTTCCGTTTCCCACCAATCTTGTTGAGATTGCAAAGTCTGTAAACCTTTTCCGCTTAAAGGAAGCGCATCTCCTTCTCTGCCGAATGGACTAGCCACGAGCTGCCCGTTTGGATCCAACACGCGGGCGACCTCACGCTCAGGGAATGACTGAAATGCCTGATCGCTGGAAAATTCGTCAAAGGGGAGGAGCGGATAAAATTCTGCATCTCGCGGAGGTTTGGGACGAGAATCAGTTCTCAGTGTGGCTTCTGCAAATCGATTGGCACCCAGGCTCAGGTCTTGTTTGAGCGAGTTGAGCGTATCGCGTGCTTGAATCGTATAGAGTGCGAATCCGAAGATGGTCAACGTCAATGCAAGGATGAAAGTATAAAGAAGCGTGAAACGTAATCGAATGGACATTATTCCTCGCGCAAAACATAACCGATGCCGCGCACCGTGTGAATAAGACGGGGGCCGCCATTGGCTTCAAGCTTTTTACGCAAGTAACCAATATAAATTTCAAGGACGTTATCGTCGCCGCCGAAGTCATAGCCCCAGACATCGTTAAGGATCTGGCGGCGTTCCAGCACCTGGCGTGGATGCCGCAGCAGCATGCGCAGTAAATTGAATTCAGTGACAGTAAGGGAGAGTTCCATATCGCCTCGTTTGGCTTCGCGAGTGGCTGGGTCCAGGATAACGTCGGCGTAAGAAACTTTTTGATTCTCTGGATTGATTTCGACACGTCGCAACATGGCATGAACGCGCGCCACGAGTTCAGCCGGCGCGAAAGGTTTAACAAGGTAATCATCCGCGCCGCTTTCAAGACCTTCCACGCGATTCTCGACAGCATCCCGGGCGGTAAGCATCAGCACCATGGTCTTATCCTCTTCATCGCGCAGGCGTTGAATGAAGGAAAGCCCATCCATTTTGGGCATCATCCAATCTACAATGATCAGGTCGGGGTTTTGTGCATGCACCAGGAGCAGAGCTTCCAGGCCATTGCTGGCTATGTAAACGTCGAGGTTTTCATAGGTCAGTGTACGCTGAAGCATTTTTAGTAATTTGGGGTCGTCATCAACAACAAGTACGGCAGGCATGAATTCTCACTTTTCTTCATCTTATCACAGCCAACTATACAGAGGATTGTAATGAAGGAGCGGTTTCATAGATTATTCTGGTTCTTCTTCAGTCTCATCTTCCGAGACGACGATCTGCACCCAAATGGTCTCGCCAAACACGGCGCTCTCGCGGTTGGTGAGGATCCAATATCCGGCATATGTTCCGTCTACATCAGGGGCAATGAGACGAACACTGATTTTGGCGGTTTCTCCCGGCGCAACATATTGATTGATCGTGGTCGTTTCACCTTCCATGCTGTAGCCGCTGACGAAGATGAGGGTGTAGTCAGGGCGCCAGGCACAGGTGCCGGTATTTTTGAGCCGCCATATTTTTTTGAACGGCTCTTCCGGCATGAGGATGGTGCCATCCTTGATCGTTATGTCGCTGATGTAGATGGAGTTATCACATGCGGAATAACCATTTACATTAGTTAGATAAGGCATCGGTGTGGCGAATGTTTTGGGTTGGGCTGTCAGGCTTGGGGTAGTAAGAGGCGTTTGTGTGGGAGGCAGGGTTGCTGTCGGGATAGGCATCGTCGCCGTTGCAGTGACAGTTGGCAGAGTCTCTTTTGTCGGTGTCACCGCAGAGATCAAGGCTTGCGCCACCTGGGTATAAATTTCTGGACTGTATTGCCCTTCTGAGGCGGAAATTTCTGTGGTGGCTTGCCCACATGCGCTGAGCAAAATGGCGAGGATGAATAGTGAAAGGAGTTTGATTTTCATGTCTGCTTTGATGCCTTCACTCTATTTCGATTCCAAGCGCAACGGTATCGCCTTCGTTTAATCCAGATTTGACTTCGGCATACAATTCGTTTTGCGCGCCAATTGTGATGTACTGAAATATCAAGCCATCCTCTGTGATAAGAAAAACGGCATAGCCATTTTCGGTTTCGTGCAGCGCCTCAAGCGGGACGAGGAGGATGTTCTTCGCATCCAGGCTGATGACTTCCACCGATGCCGATGCGCCGATGGGCAGGCTGATTTCATTTAGCGATGCATCCAATGTGACTGTGCCATGAACTGCTGTGGATGTTCCGCTGCTGTAGAGTTCGCTATCCACTGTAGTGATCGTCCCGGTAAAAACCGAGTCGGGCAACGCATCAAATGTGACTTCGACTGGGTAGCCCACCACCGTCTTATCCCAATCGGATTCATCCATGTACAGTTCGAGATATGCCTGTGAAAGACCTGCCACAGTGATGACAGTGTCTGTGCCCGCCTGATCTCCGGGCGAGATCTCCACAGACATGACGGTTCCATCCATTGGCGCGAGGATCGTTGTACCATCCAGTTTTGCTTGGGCATCGTTCAACGCGTGTTTTGCTTTTTGAATTTCCAGCAGACTGGGAATATCTGTGCCTTCAAGAATATCGCCGCTTGTCATTGCTTCGTAAACAAACTTGGCTTCTGCGAGGGCAACGCTGGCATCGTCAACGGCGAGGCGGGCAAGCTGAATATCCGCTTCGGTTGGAATGGCAAGGTAACTGCCACTTTTCTTCCGTCGCACAAATTTCTCAAATGCATATTCGTTGTAATAATCATTGCGGGCAGTGTTCAGCCCAACAGCGGCATCCTGCAAATACGCCATGGTTTCTTTTACTTGTTGTTTTACCTGCTCGTCTGACGGGTTGGCATTCAACTGACTTTGTGCCAGTTCGAGTTTGTTCTGTGCTTCAGCGATCTTCAGTTCCCAATACATCACATCCGGGCTGATGAGATATTCAAGTTTGTATAGCGAGTCGGTGTAATCTTTTTGGGCTTGTGCGAGCGCGTCGAGTGCGGATGCAACCGCAGTGGGAGAGGTCAATTCCATGTAAGCGCGTTTGGCGCTGTCAAATTCAGACTGGGCTTCAGTCGCATCGGTCTCAGCCAGAATCTCACCAGCCTCAACCAGATCGCCTGCTTGAACAAAAACATTCATCACCGCACCGCTTGTTGTGAAGGACAGTTCCACTTCATCCAGAACGGACAGCACACCCGTCCCGCTTGCGGAAATGGTCATATCTCCTCGGCTCACGCTGGCAGTTTGAAGCGTATTATCCTCAGAAGTTGTTTCCTTCTGCGATGCGAAAACAGAATATCCAACCGCACCGGCTGTGATGAGGATCGCAAGTGCGGTACCTGCCAAGATTTTTTTGGGGATCTTTCCAAACCAATTCTTTATGTTCATCCCATGTCATTTCTTTGATGGATCAGGAAGCAGCTTTTTTCTGGAGATATTCAATAACTGCTTGAATTAATGGGGTGGGAACGCCGCCCATACCAAAGCCGCCTCCACCTGCTTCACGTGCAGCCTGCATCGTTGCAATTTGTTCTTCGCTAGGTCCTTGTCCGCCATTTCCACCGGGCATTCCCTCGCCGCCGGGTGGCATACCTCCCGGCGGCGGGCTAAACCCTTGTCCACCGCCGGGAAAGTCTCCATTTCCATTAGCGGGTGGATTCCCATTCTCACCTGGAGGACGGTTTCCCATGGAAATACCCTGTTCCTGCATAATACTGAGCATATCCTCTTGCGAGAGCTGGAAATCTTCGATGGCCTTATTTTGCTCCGGGGTCATCGTACTGCTGATCTGATCTACCAGTATGTCGATCTCTTGTTGTGCAGCGGTATCGCTGTTGAGCAGAGATAGATAAACCTGCCAAAGCGGCAAGAGTTCGCCTGCTTGTTCTGGCGTGACAGCGTTTTCAGTCCCTTCGAGTTTCAACGTGCCAATCACAAGCTTGGTGACTGCAGGCAATTGTCCATTGCCCTGCGTCCTTTGGCTGTCAGGCGTATTGGTCGCAGTTGAACCGCAGGCAGATAAGGTGAATGCAAGCAAAATAAATATTGTGATGAAATTCTTTTTCATATAGTTACTCCTTTATTCGTAGCGTAAAGCTTCAATGGGATCAAGTTTCGATGCCTGGTTGGCGGGGTAATAGCCAAAGAATGCGCCGACAATCGCTGATGAGCCAAATGCCAGCAAAATAGAGCTCGCAGAAATGACCGTACGCATATCGCTGAGTGCGCCGAAGATGTATGCTCCTCCCACGCCAACCAGCACCCCGATCAACCCGCCGATGATGCTAAGCAAAAGCGCCTCCGTCAGGAATTGCAAGCGGATGTCATTTGGTGTTGCGCCAACCGATTGGCGGATGCCGATCTCGCGCGTCCGTTCGGTGACGCTGACCAGCATGATGTTCATAATACCGATACCACCCACAATGAGTGAAACACCTGCCACCCAGGCCAACAGGGAGCGGAACGCCGATGTGGTAGATTCCTGAGTCGAGATGATGTCCTGCTGGGTGGTGACGGAGAAATCCGCCGAGTCTAGGGTCACATCATGACGCTTGACCAGAAGAAGTTCGATCTGGGTGATGATATTGTCGAGGTTGGCGTCAGGGTCAACTTCCACATAGATCATGCGCACACTGTCACCCATGAAACGTGCGAACATGGACGGTGTGAATTTTTGAAAGACAACACTGATTGGCAAATAAATGCGCGAGTCGAAATCGGTATTGCCTACCAAACCTTTTTCCTTGAAGACGCCGATCACCGCCAATTTGGTATTTCCAACTTTAACGTACTGCCCAACTGGATTTGATTCACCGAAAAGCTCCTGCGCCAGACTGTAACCGATCACAGCTACTTTGCTTTTTCGTTCGATCTCCTGATCATTGAAATACCGCCCGTCTGCAATTTCCATATCGCGGACGGAGGGAAAGCCAACTGTGGTTCCAAGGATTTCCACATTTTCAAGTATCACATCGCCATACTTGATCGTTTCGCTGGAGTTCTGTTCCACCACCACAGCCGTAATGCCATCCACACCGGTTTCGATGGCAGCTGCATCATCGTAGACCAGCCCACCCTGCGGCGCCTGTCCCGGTCCGCCGCGCATCATGGCGCCTTGTACAAAAACAAGATTCGAACCGAGACTGGTGATCTGCTCTTGAATGGTCGCTTCCGTTCCGGCGCTGATGGCGACCATGATAATGACCGCCGCCACGCCGATGATGATTCCCAGCATGGTCAGGAACGAGCGGATCTTGTTCTTGAGAATCGCTTCCCAGGCGATGGTTAATGCCTCAGTGGGTTTCATGCTGTGCCTCCCCAACGGGCTGAGTTGAATGCCTGCCGTTATGTGTGATGCTATCCACCAAGCCATCGACCAGGTTGATCGTACGTTGGGTATGCGCGGCTGTCTTTGGATCATGTGTGACCATCACGATGGTCGTGCCTTGCTCGTTCAATTGATGCAACAGGTTCATGATCTCCGTGCCGGAGCGGGTATCGAGGTTGCCGGTCGGCTCATCAGCAATGACCATGACTGGGTCATTGACCAACGCGCGCGCAATCGCCACACGCTGCTGCTGTCCGCCGGAGAGTTCATGCGGCTGGTGATTTGCGCGAGTCTCCAGCCCAACAAGTTCCAGCATGTTTCGTGCTTTCTCCAAGCCATCTTCTTTGGTCTTGGGATTCACGCGGTTATAGAGCAATGGCAGAGATACATTTTGCAATGCGGTGGTTCGCGCTAAAAGGTTATATGCCTGAAAGATAAAACCGATCTTTTGATTACGGACCGTTGCCAGTTGTATCTTGTTGAGATGACTCACATCCTCCCCATCCAAAAAATATTGCCCTGATGTCGGCTGGGAAAGACAGCCGAGGATGTGCATGAGCGTGCTCTTGCCCGAACCGGAAGGTCCCATAATGGCGACGAACTCTCCCTGCTGGATCTGGATATTGATTCCGCGCAGAGCCGCCACACTGATATCGCCCATGCCATAGACCTGGGTGATATCCACCGTTTTGATTATGATGTGTGCCGTGCTCATTGCGTCTCCACGATTCCCGTAGTGACGGTCTCACCCGCTTCAATTCCAGAAATAACCTCGGCATAAAGCAAATCTTGAATGCCAATCTCCACCACACGCAGGCGGGGCTTATCATTTTCCATGACAAAGACCGTGTATTGGTCTCCAGCTTGGTGCAAGGCTTCAATCGGAATAAGCACCGCATCTTCCGCCCGCCCGCCGATCACATCCACCGAGGCCGTTGTGCCGAGCGGCAGGTTGAAATTACCCGAATCGATCTCTATCAATTGCACGAGCGCGCGCACCACAGATGTGTTATTCGAAGAATACAAGCCAGGGTCAACCTGTGTTACTACGCCGTTGAACGTGCGGTTTGGAAGAATATCGAAGATCACTTCGGTTTCATAGCCCACCACCACACTCGCCCAGTCCGATTCATCCAAATACACTTCGAGATACGGCTGGCTCAGATCAGCCATGCTAACTACGGCGTTGCCGCTGCTCACACTGTCACCGACAGAAATGTCAATGGACATGATCGTGCCTGAGATTGGGGCAATGAGGCGCGTACCATCCAGATCGGCTTGCTCCGCTTCCAAATCCAAACGAGCTTGCTCCAGTTCGGTCAGGCCGCTGCCGGTCGCATTATCGGGCACATCCCCGCTCGTCAACGCAGCGTACAAATATTCAGCTTCCTGCAAGGCAGCTTTGGCAAGTTCCAGGTTCGCACGCGCCGCAAGAACCTCACCTTCCGAAGGCGCGTTCAGATCAATGCCATCCGAAAAATATTTGGGGACGTAATAACTCATGTAGCGAGCCTGCGCGTCTTTCAATAATTTTTTATATTTCTCCAGATCAGACTTTGCCTTCTCAAGCGCCTTTTTCGCCTCTGCATCAGATGGCGAATCTTTGAGCTTCGTCTCAGACTCGCCGATAGCTGATTCTGCTTCAGCAATCTTATCCTCCGCTCGAAGCGCCTCAGGACTGATGAGATACGCCAGCGTACTCCACGCATCGGAGAGATCAGTGGTGGTATCGGCAATGGTTTGCTGTGCCGTAGCAACCGCGCTGGGAGATGTCAATTCGAGATAGGTTCGGTTTGCTTGAGCATATGCATTTTGTGCATCGCTGTCATCGATTTGGGCAAGCAATGTGCCAGCCTCAACCGTATCGCCCACTTTCGTAAGGACTTCGGTCACCTCACCGGCTGTACGAAAAGAAAGATCGATCTCGCTCGATGAGATGAGCGTGCCCGTGCCGCTGGCATAGATGATCAGATCACCTCTTGTGGCAACCGCCGTCTGCATTTCGGACTCGCTAGTGGTTTCGGCTGCGGTTTGCGTACTTTGATAATAGGCATATACCCCGCCAGCCGCCACCAGCAGAATCACAACAGCCATTGCCCATATCGCCTTTTTCGGCAGTTTGGACAGCTTGGAAAAAAAAGAATTGCCTTGCGCCTTGCTGGGCGCTTCATTGGGGTTTGTCTTCGTGGACATGGTTTTCCTGTGATGTGAAAAATGAAGATCTGTATTTCCTCCATACTATATGAAATGTAGCTGTGAAAACGCTGTGAAAATCATGTGCTTTGAGGGAAATATTTCACAGCCTTTTCACAGGTTGTTCTTGGCTTTCTCACAGCAATCAGTACAAGTATGAACCTTGTAAGTTCAAACGAAGACCAAAGGAGTAACCAAATGAAAGCCTCTACAAAACAAGTCTTATTCTCGATATTGCCATCTTCACCGCCATCCTTGTCTCAGCGAATCCATCGTTGACCGGGAATACGATCCACGAATGGCTTGGAGTTTCTCTAAGCGCTGCCATCGTTACGCATTAATTCTTCCAATGGGTGGATTGGATATCTTCGTTCCCAGTCAAATCTGCGATTGTGCGGGATAACTTGAAGATGTGGTGACATCGTGCTGTGCATAGTACGCGCTGAAATATTGAGTTGACTCATGTGCAGCACGATGTCGCCGCCTGCATCAGGCTATGACCTTCGTCCTGTATCTTGCAAAGAAAGATATTTTCTTGTTAATCTTTCTGTTGTAAGAAATTTGCCTTGGGCAAAAATTGGTGAAATCATAAATTAAAAGCGACAGAGAAAACTCCGTCGCTTTTAATTTTGGGTTGATTGCCAACCATTTGGTTGAAAAATGCCCGAAAGACAGAGTAATTCTCTGCCGCCTACGTGACGCCTACGCGTTTCCGAAATTTATATCCATAAACAATCAGCCCACGCTCATCCCCATCATTCCTCATTTTGCGGGTGACCATTTCAACGGGCATGCCGATCTGGACTTCGCTGCTATCCACGTCAGTTAATTGCGCGGTGAGCATGGGACCTTCTTCGAGCTTGACGATTGCCACTGTGTAGGGGGCGTTTGCGTCAAAGCCTGCGGGGGCTTCATAGACTGTTGTATATGAATAGACCTCGCCTTTGCCGCTGAAGGCAAATTGTTCTTTGGCCTCGTCGCCGCAGTTGGGACATACATCGCGGGGCGGGAAAATTTTGTGATCGCAGTGCGGACATACTTCGCCCACCAATCCGTATCGTTGTTTCTTGAGTCGCCAGTGTCTTGGGATTTCCATTCGAGTTAGTTCCTTTCTATGAGCCTAATTGTATGCAGTACGACTCTCAGAAGCTATCAGGGTTGTCGAAATATGTCTGGATGAGTAGCGGGAGCAAAAGGGAGAATCTCTGTTCGAAACAGGAACAGTTTTCGGGTGGTGTGAAGCGTGCGAGTCGGCGGGGATAATCCATAATATAATCACATCCAGTGAGGTAAATTCTTTTCGATGAAAATCTTATTACTCAATCAAGCTTTTGTTTCGCCAAATGAACCGGGACATACACGTCATTTTGAAATGGCGCAATTTTTGCGCGCCCGCGGACATGAGTTGGTGATCGTCGCCAGCGATTTGAATTATCAAACGGGACAGCGCACGGTGGAGCGGACTGGACTTTTTGCGGAGCAGATGATTGATGGTGTGCGGATTTTGCGCGCGTATATTTTCCCCGCGCTGCATCGCAGTTATTTCTGGCGCATCATTTCGTTTTTTAGTTTTATGTTCAGTTCGGTGTGGACCGCGCTAACAGTTAAGGACGCGGACATCATTATGGGCACGACACCGCCGATCTTTCAAGCCGTGTCTGCGTGGTTCGTTGCATTGATTCGGCGCAAGCCGTTTTTGTTGGAAGTGCGTGACCTGTGGCCCGAGTTCGGTGTGAGCATGGGGGTGTTGAAAAATCCGATCTTGATTTCACTTGCGCGCTGGCTTGAAAAATTTTTGTATGCGCGCGCCACGCATATTCTTGTAAATTCGCCAGCGTATAAGGATTACATGCTTGGCAAAGGCGTGCCTGAAAATAAGATCACGTATATTCCTTATGGCACGGATGTGGACATGTTCAATCCCGATGTGGACGGTTCGTCTGTCCGCAACGATTTGGGTTTGGAAAATAAATTCGTTGTGCTATACGCGGGCGCGTTGGGACAAGCCAATGATATTGATACCATCCTGCGCGCGGCGGAAAGATTGAATCATGAATCAAAAATCCGCTTTGTGCTTTTTGGCGATGGCAAGGAACGCGCCCGACTAGAATTAGAATCAAAGCGCATGAATTTGACGAATGTTATTTTTGCAGGAGTTTGCGCTAAAAAGGAAATGCCGCTTGTGGTTGCTTCTTCGGATGTGTGCCTTGCAATCCTTCAGGATGTTCCGATGTTTCGCACGACTTACCCGAACAAGGTTTTTGATTATATGGCCGCCGCGCGCGGAACTGTGTTGGTCATTGACGGTGTTGTCCGTGATGTGATCGAATCATCTGGCGGGGGAGTGTTCGTTCAACCTGGGAATGATGAAGGGCTTGCGAAAACAATTCTTGAGCTTTCGAATGATCCACAGCGGGTAAGGCAAATGGGATTAAATGCGCGCGCGTATTTGGTTAAATATCTTGACCGCCGCGATAAATTAAATGACACATTGAAGTTGCTTGAGAGTTTGGTAAAGGCGTGAGTTCTTCTTCCTTTCATCAAATTTGAACAAGCTTGCGATTGAATAAAACAAGAATCTTACGAAGAGACGTAAAAGGATTCTATCTAATAGGAGGAGAAGATGAAAACCTCAATGAAATTCTTCACAGGTTTATTGCTGGCGGCTCAATTTCTTTCAGGCTGTAATGTCTCACCAAACATTCAATTTGAATGCCCAAATGTGGAAACTAATCTTTCTAGTCTAAATGCAAAAGGCTCACTTATTCTTGATGCCAGTGAAACCTTTCAAACTTACCTGATGGATATGAATTCGCAGGATATGATACAAATAAATAAATCAGAAGAAAATCTCGAGTTTTTTGAAGTATCGCCTGGGCGCAAATGGATGGTTTACAACGCAGCTATTCTTGATGAGAATTTGAATTATCTTCTGAATGATATTGTTATTGCAGGAGTATATAATCAACTCATTAAATCTTTGCCTTCAGAAGATAATTGGGGTCCTATACATTGGCTGGATGATGAGAGATTGATTATCAATTTAATCAAGACAGGTGAATCTGCTTCCTTAAATTTTCTGGTACTTAATCCCTTTACAAATAAACGGCAGGAATTGAGCGCAAATTATCCAAATATTTATAATCAAAAACCTCTTCCCAATTGGGATGGTTGGGGAATAACAGCTTTTAACCCTCAACTTGATCAAGTGGTTTACCTTGAGGGAGATGTCTCCGGTCCGTACTACTATACACTTTGGGACATTCAGAAAAAAGAGGCGATTACACAAATTCAAGCCCCTGGCGATATTTCAACGATTCCACGCTGGTCTGCTGATAGTGATAAATTTGCTATAGCACCTAGTTTATTTTCAAAGATGGGAGATTATCCCTCCTATGATCTGTTTAGCGTTTCGCGGGATGGTAGCACCACTCAATTAACCCACTTGTCAGATTATTACCCTTGGGTTTATATAGGAGGCTTGAGTTGGTCGCCAGATAGCCGTTATATAGCATTTTGGTATTCTTCCTGGACTGATATGCCTTCCTTTGGCACGCGAGGAGACTATTTTCTTGGCGTCTTGGATATACAGACGGGTTTGACGACGAATTATTGTACTCATGGCGAACTTGGTGCTGAAGTTGGATCACGCAAATACCAGCCACCATTGTGGTCACCTGACAGTAGACACGTAATTGTCAAGAGTCAGATCGGAGAGGATTTTCTTAATTTTCAAACTATTCTGGTTGATATTCAGAAAAATCGAGCTTTTCTAATTGCAGAAAAATTGGAACCTGTTGGCTGGCTGGTTTCACCATAATCAACTTTCATTTAATTGCAAGCGAAAATCTCGTTTACAATAATTTCAATGATTCAACTTGCTATCTTTATCCTTCTCGTCATCCTCTCCTACATCCTCGTCTATTTGATTCGACGCTGGGTAGTGAAAGATTACCTGCTCGATCATCCAAACGACCGCAGTATGCATTCAATGCCCATTCCACGCGGCGGAGGGTTGGCGATTGTTCTCCTTGTTTTGGGAGCAGGTTTGTTTTCTGCGAAGCAAACGGATTTAAATCACAGTCTGGTTTATGTCGCCTGCGGAGTTGTCATTGCATTGTTGGGTTGGCGGGATGATGTCAAATCACTTTCTCCCATCATCCGTTTTGCGGTGCAGGGAATTGTCGCGGTGGTTTCCATCATCAGCATGGGATATTTCAAGTCGGTCACAATTCCGTTGTTCGGCGAACTTCAACTCGGCGTGGTCGGAGTCGTGATTACATTTTTTTGGATCATCGGGTTAACCAACGCTTATAATTTTATGGACGGTATTGACGGCATGGCGGGCGGTGTTGCGGTCAGCGCGGGGCTGGGCTGGATGTGGCTTTCTTCCGCGAGTGGAAATTCGTTTGCGTTTTGGGTCGCGCTTGCGATCTCGGCTGGCAGTTTGGGCTTTCTCTTTCACAACTGGTCGCCCGCGAAAATTTTTATGGGCGATGTTGCCAGCACATTTCTTGGTTATAGTTTCGCGGTTCTCTCGCTGCTGTCCGCTGACAAGGGCGGCGATGCGTTGCTGCTTGGCACGCTTTTGATGTGGACTTTCATCATGGATGCTGGACTGACTTTTATCAACCGCCTGCGCAAAGGTGAAAAAGTTTTTTCCGCGCATCGCTCGCATTTATTTCAACGCCTCGTCATCGGCGGTTATAAACATTCAACGGTCAGTTCCCTCTACATTTTATTAACTCTCTTCGCGGGCTATCTTTCGTATGAATGGGCGCGCGGACATCAATTCGCTGCGCCGATCATCTTTTTGGGATTACCGCTTATTTGGATTCTCCTGTCCCGTCACGCTTCGAGACTAAAGAATGTTGACTAAACTCCGAACCCTCGCTTCGCTCTACCGTCAGCTTGGTCTGCGTTGGTTGACATTTCGTTTCGCTTATGCATTTCGCATTCGCACAGGACTCATTCGTTTGCAAATGCCAGCTTATCAGTGGAAGTACCGTCCGCTTGGAACATGGCTGAAGAAAAATATTCCTTCCGACTCTGAATCATATGGAATTTGGCGCAAACAAAATTCCCCAAAATTCTTTTTTGACTCACTATATGTCATGCTGAGCGATAGCGAAGCATCTCGTTTTAATTCCAAACTTACTGTTAACGAAGCTGAACGAATCTTATCAGGCGAGATTAAGTATTTCGCACATGAATTTCAGAAAACTGGATTTCCTCCCGATTGGCATAAAGATCCTGTCACTGGCATCACACTGGAATCAACCAAACACTGGTCACAACTTTCGGATGAAGAGGAAGTGGATATCAAGTTCATCTGGGAAGCCAGCCGATTTAGCTTTGTGTATACGTTGGCGCGAGCATACGCATTTGATCAGGATGAAAGATATGCGGAAGCATTCTGGCAACTGATCGAGGCTTGGGCTGAATCAAATCCTCCGAACGCAGGACCAAACTGGATGGACGGTCAGGAGGCGGCTTTACGTCTCATGGCATGGACTTTTGGTCTGTACGCATTTTTAGATTCCCCATCAACGACATCCCGCCGTGTTGCAAATCTAACTACATTTATTGCCGCTCACGCCCAGCGGATTTATAGCAACACCGATTTTGCCATTTTCACACGCGGGAATCATTCTATTAGTGAGGCGCTTGGCTTGTGGATGGTGGGTTTACTTTTCCCTGAATTGAAAGATGCTGAAAAATATTTATCGTTTGGTCGCATGTCGCTTGAGCGGGAGGCGGTTCAACAGATTTTTCCCGATGGCAGTTATTCGATGTATTCGTTGAATTATCATCGCTTTGTATTGCAGATGCTTTTATATGCAATCAAATTAGCTGAATTAAATGGATCGCCATTCTCTGAATCTCTCTATCGCGTAGCCAATTTATCTGTTGATTACTTGTATCAATTGGTTGACCCGCAAACTGGGCAAATGCCTGTCTACGGCTCCAATGACGGGGCGTTGGTATTGCCTTTGAACAATTGTGACTTCACCGATTACCGTCCCGTTTTGCAATTGGGTTCCTTTTTGATGAAGGGAAAAAGATTATTTGAATCTGGCGCGTGGGATGAAGACCTTTATTGGTTGTGTGGTTCAGAATCTTTAATGACCAAAGTGGATGCGCCAGAACAAACCAACCAGGGTTTTTCAAATGGGGGAGTGTATGTATTACATAACGCACATTCCAAAGCAGTGATTCGCTGTACCAATTTTCAGGAGCGGCCCTCGCATGCCGATCAATTGCATATTGATCTGTGGTGGCACGGAAATAACATCGCTTGTGATGCGGGAACTTATTTATATAGCGGTGACGGCGTTTGGCGCAATGGCTTGGCGCATACCTCAGCGCATAATACCGTTATCGTTGATTCAAAAGATCAAATGAAAATGGTCAGCCGTTTCACTTGGGTGGATTGGGCGCAGGGGAAAGTCCTTCAGCATGACGAAAAAAAATGGCAGGGTGAGCATGATGGATATACTCATTTGCCTGACCCCGTGACTCATAAGCGCACCGTGCTTGTACTTGATGATGACCGCTGGCTTGTTGTCGATTATCTTCATGGAAAACAAGATCATCATTATGCCCTGCATTGGCTGATCAATGATTATCCGTACACACAAAATGAAAATATGATTTGTTTGTGGCCTGAATCACATCAATACAAAATTCAAATGGGATTGGTTGAAGGAAGGGGTAATTTCTCGGTTGTCCGCGCTGACCCGCAGAGCACACGCGGCTGGCGTTCAAAATATTATGGGCAAAAAGAACCCGCCATTTCCGCGATGCTGGAAACGGATCGATCTCAGGTTGTCTTTTGGACGTTCTTTGGGTTTGAGAATGATGCGGTTGAGTTGGATTCGGGAATGCTGAAAATTAAGTCGCCAGCCCTGACCACCACAGTTGATCTTGATACCCTTCCATAGGAGGGGGTATTTTTTTGTTGAGCCGACTATACTCGCGGATTATGCGCTACATTTCTTTAACCCTTATTCTGATCCATTTGTTGACAGCTTGCGCCGCGCCTGCTTCAACTTCGACACCCTCGCCGCTTCCTCCTTCGCCCATGCCTGCTCCTCGAACCATAACATTCAACACCCCTGATGGCGCTGCCATCGAAGGGACTTTATACGGCTCTGGAAATACGGCTGTCATTTTTTCGGTGATGGGAAATTGCAAAAGAGGGTGGGAGGATATGGCGGACCTGGTTGCGAAGAATGGGATGATGGCGTTGACTTATCAATGGCGCGGATGTAAACCAAATTCTGTGGATGAAGTGCAGATCCAAAAGTTTTTGGATGATACGCGCGGCGCGATTGATTTCATCAAAGCGCAGGGTGTGAACAAAATTATTCTGGTCGGCGCAAGTTTGGGTGGATGCGCATCTGCAAAACTTGCAGTTGAATCCGAGGCGAGCGGCTTGATCGTTATTGCATCGCCGACCTCAATTTCGCAATGGGGCTTTGAGATTGATTCCGCTGATCTTAATACCGACATTCCAAAATTGTTCATCACAGCAGAAAACGATGACACCGTCCCAGCGGACGCCACACGCGCATTATATGATCTGGCGGCTGATCCCAAAGAATGGCAGACCTACGCAGGCTCCGCGCATGGGACTGACTTGTTCGAAACTGATTCGAAAGCAGATCTTCAGGATCGCATCCTGCAATTTATCAGATCGATCAATGCTGGGTGATTCTGGCAGTTTCTCACAGCACTACAAATCCTGTCGATAACAGGAGCAGGTATGGGGGAAGTCTGATGCGGTGTTATAGCTTGGCGCGGTTCTGATATTCAGGGATGGTAATCATGGGCGGGCGGTCGCGTTCGGCGATCTCTTCCACTTCAAGAAAATAATCGCCATTGTCATAGCGGATCATTTTCATGGTCTTGTTGACATCCTCAATGATGGCGCGCTCGTATCTTTTTTCCAGCTTGTGAAGCACAGTTTGGATGATCGCGAATGACATCTTGCTCAAGGCTTCGAGGTCTTGATTGTGATGAATGCGTTCCAATAAATCTACCTGGGCGATGGCTCGCAAATTATATTGTTCGAAGATATCAATGAGTAAACCCGTTTCCACACCGTACCCTGAATAGAAAGTTGCTTTTTCCAACGACTCGCGGCGGCCCGCGTATTCACCCGAAAGCGGCTGGACGACACCTGAAAGTTCGGGATAGAAAAGGTTGAGCAGTGGACGCGCGGTTAATTCAGTGACGCGCCCGCCGCCGCCCGCCTGCATTTTGCCAGAGACTCTTAATGGGCGGCGATAAAATCCTTTTACGAATTGAATCTTACGGTTGAGCAATAACGGGCCGATGATCCCGTACACGAAACGCGGATGAATGTTGACGATGTCTGTATCGATCCATGCGATGATGTCACCTTTGGTAACGAGCAGACTCTTCCATAGGGCTTCACCTTTGCCGGGACGCGCTCCCAGTTCTGGCAAAAGGTTTTGGTGGATGTGAACAGGAATGCCGAGTTTTTCCGCGATCTGGCGCGTGCGGTCTGTTGAGTCGGAATCGATCAGCACAATCTCGTCAATTAACGGGACTTTATCCATCAACGCTTTTTTGATGGTGCGGATGACTTTGCCAACCGTTTCTTCTTCGTTCAATGCTGGCAGGGCAAGGCTGATCGTGGAGCCTTGTTTTTCCTTGAGCGCCATGAGCTGTTTCAAATTCGAGAACTCGTCTGCGTGGAATGTGTTTTCGGCGAACCATTTATCCACGAGGATGGAGATGGCCTGCGAGCCAACGCTTTCGTCAAGCGTTAATTCTGACATGGGGCGGCGGGTCTTTACGATGATGACGGTGGCTGGTGATTCGCGCAGTAATTTCTCTGCGACAGGTCCGATGGTTGAAACGCCCATGGATTGGTTTGCGGTTGCGCCCAGTACAACGGCGCCATAGTTTTGAGATTCTTCAAATATGGCGCGCACTGAATCATCGGTGGTGATGGAGCGCAGGTTTACCTCGGGCATATGACGCAGGATATGCTTCATGCCTTTGAACGGCGCATCGGTTGCCGCGCCTGTCAGCGCAATGTGTAAAACGTCCCGTTGTGTGGATGGCAGGCTCATTCCGATTTCGAGCGCCAGTTCCGCATACGGTCCGCCGCGCACGGCGATCAACGTTGGATTCTGAGCGGACGGTAATTCTCCGCGGACGATTGCGATATTGCATTGGGAATTGATCAGCGTTTCTGAAACAGACAGTCCCCATTTTGTCTGTCCATCATTCCATTCGAGGATAAGCATTTCTGGCTTTTCATCGGCGATCACACTTTGGATATCCTTCCAGGGTGTTGAAGACGCAATGACTGTTGATTTAAAGCGTGTAGTGTCATCTCCCAAAGAGAGCAGGCGTTTCCGTATTTCCCGCGCCGCATTAACGCCCGCGCTGACCGCCTGTTCCCCGGCAATCGGAACGACTCCCACCAAAATCACTTCAGATGCAATGGTTCTTGCAATGGCAAGAGCTTGTGCGCCATCGGTGCCCAAACCAATTGGAACAAGCACAGATTTTATCGGGCGGAGCTTTGATGTCATTTGAATACCTCTTGAATTAATGGAGCGATATGGAGGGAATGGATCTGCTCCCAGGTGTAGGCGTGTTTGGCGCGGCGTGACCAGCGTGATGTGGTTTCCGCTTCCAATCTTTTTGTGATCTTCTTTGCCACATGGTCTGGTGATTCGTCCGGGCTGAAGTAATTTATATCACCACCGCCCAATTCCCGCAGGACGGGAATATCCGCGCAAAATACGGGGATGTGACTGAACGCGGCTTCGATGATGGGAATGCCAAATCCCTCCTCGAGGCTGGGAAATAATAATGCGTCTGCCAGGCGGTAAAAATCCGCGATGACCGCATCTGGCAGAAACTCATTGGTTGTTTCCGCGAGGAAATGGGCAGCCCCTTGCAGGTTTAATGCATCACGCAATTTAAATAAATTTTCTTTATAAGTTATGTTGTTCGGGTTGTGTGGCCCTTCGGGTCCTGTCACTAGTAGGACCGCATTTGGATATTGCCTTCGCAACTCGGCGAGAATACGCAAAGCAAGTTCGATGTTTTTGCGCGGGGTCAGACGGGCTGGTAAAAGAAATAATGGGTCTGCATTCTTGAGATTCAACTGTTCGACCAATTGAGTCGTTCGTTCTTCAAATTTATAGAACGAGTTGAGGTCAACTCCATTTGGAATGACGCGGATCGAATCTTTTGGAATGTCCATCAATTTGGCAAGTTCCTGCCGTCTTAATTCCGAGACCACCACTTGAGATACATTTTTCCAGTTTGAACGAAGCAGATCCCAGGGATGACCGTCATGTAATTCGTCACTAAAACGCGGCGATGCCCATGCCAGGTCATGATGCCATAATATGATTCGTGGAAAATTTGGCGCGCCATTTAATTCATACAGCGCCGCAGTTAAAGCGAGATTCTTATTCAACGACGCGACATTATGCGCGATCAGAATATCACATCCGTTTAACTCTACCGCCAGTTCCAATTTTATTTTTTCTCGCAGAGTATCAAATGCGGGTGTGAGTATTCCTTTATCCAAAGCGGATTTAACTTCCATGACTTCCGCATGGCGCGAATCCAATCTGGGCAAAACACGCACGGGAATCCTGTTATCGTACTTATCTCCGCGACCGGTTAAGATGCTGACCTCATGACCGTCATCTGTCAGTAAACGCGCATGATGCGCCAACACACTTTCCACGCCGCCAACAATGGGCGGAGATGAATAATGCAGCAATGCGATTTTCATACATCCTCGCCAAAGCAGTCAGACAGCAAAAGATTTAATCTGCGTTCGAGCATGGTGAACGAGTAAAAGCGGCGCGCGAGTTCATAGTTCAATTCCGTCTGCTGCCTGGATTCTTCCGGATGAGTGAGAACGTAACACACTTCATCACATGTTTTTTCACTAATGAAGCCGTCGAACTCGACCACTTTAAATCCCTTGGGTTTGATATCCGCTTCGTAGATCGAATAATTATTTACCACCAGCGGACGTTTGTAATAGATGGCTTCGAGAAAGGCATTTCCAAACCCTTCAATTGCGGATGGATACGTAACCAGATCGGCGTGCGGATAGATATCTCCCAGCGTATAAATTTTTTTGCCATCTACGGTAACGCTTCGCACATCGCCGACAATTGCTGACTCAAACCTGACAGTGACCTCCAGCAACTGGGCAAATTCACGGACGCGCTTTTCATAAGCTGTGCCTTCATCGCCAGCCGCGTGTGAGATGACCAGTTCAGCGGGCAGGCCAAGGCGGCGAGTCAGCTCGATGGCATGTTCAATGCCCTTGCGCTGGATGATCCTCGTCGGCTGGAGAATTAAATATTGACCAGGAACAAGCCCGAGGTCGGAACGAACCGTGCTTGCATAATCATCCATTGGCGGCGGGGGAGAGTCAAAATCCATCACGTTGGGAATCACCATCGCGGCGGCCCCGATGCGTGACGCCAATTGCTGTGCCTGAACAGAATTGATGACCACGTGTCGAATGGATGGCAGGTCGGGCGGAAACGCGGCGGCGAGATAATCGTGTACGGAGTTGTTGATGAAGCGCTGGCGCTCCCAATAAAAATCGTGGTGATGCGCTATGACAGGATATCCAGTTTCGGCGATGAATTCTGTGATGGCAAGCCCAAGCGGCAGATTGACTGGAATGGTGATCGCGTTCTCGATGATGAGCAATTCAAGTTTATAGCGCTGGGCAAATTTGTAGAGATGCTCTTTTATATAATCCTTTAATTCCTGAACCTGTTTGGTGATATGAGACGGCCGAATATAGACCGAGAAAAATTCCTGATGTGATTCCTTGATCTCCGGGCGCGACTTAACATCCTCATGCATTTTCCCCCACGTGCCTCCAAACGCGACCTGGTTGATCGCTTCGATGGTTGGATGATGGTAAAACACTTCGTCAACGGTGTAACTTATTTCTGCGGGACGGTCGCATTGGCCGCAAAAGTAAAAGCATTGATGCCCGAGCCTTTCCAAAACGGTTGCCCATTTTGCAGTTTCCAGTGAGACGCCATCAGTACCTGCAAAGCGTGTGGAAATAAACCCGATTCGCCGTGATGTGTTCATGCTCTCTCCTTGATAAATTGGATTCTCTATTCTAAAGTTAATCTTTCTACTTATTATCATACAGTAAAATGCATTGCATGACACATACTTTTTATACCATATATCTTAAAGCGATTTATGGAGACAAATCCGCTTCTCATATTCAGGCGCGTTTGCAAACACTGATAGAACAGTACCGCGGACGAATCCCAAAGCCTGCCGATTCGTCATTAACTGAACGCGACTCACTCTTAATTACTTATGGCGATCAGGTGCAGGATGTGGGCGGGTCACATTTGCAGACTCTGAATGAATTTTGCGAATCGCATTTGCGCGGAGTAGTCAGCGGTATTCATATTTTGCCGTTCTATCCGTGGTCTTCTGATGATGGCTTCTCGGTAAAAGATTACCGCGCAGTTGACCTAGCATTGGGTAACTGGAGTGATGTTGAAAAATTGAGCCAGTCTTTTCGGCTGATGTTCGACGGTGTTATTAATCACTATTCTGCACAAGGGGAATGGTTTCAGAAATTTCTGCACGATGAAAAGCCGTATCGCGATTATTTCTTCACAGTGGATGGCGACCCTGATCTTTCCAAAGTTGTGCGTCCGCGTACATTGCCCCTGCTTACAGATTATAAAACTGCATACGGTCTTCGCCGCGTGTGGACGACATTCAGCGCCGATCAGGTGGATCTCGATTTCCGCAACCCCGATGTCTTGCTTGAAATCTTTGACGTTCTGCTCATGTATGCCGAGCGCGGCGCGCAATTCATCCGCCTGGATGCGATTGCCTATTTATGGAAGGAGCTCAACACATCCTGTATCCATCTCCCGCAAACTCATGCGGTGATTCAGCTTCTGCGCGCAGTGTTGGATGATGTCGCTCCGCATGTGCGCCTCATTACCGAAACCAATGTGCCGCACACAGATAATATTTCCTATTTTGGCGATGGCAAGAATGAGGCGCAGCTTGTTTATAACTTTGCGCTTCCGCCGCTTGTTTTGCATACATTCCGCACGGGAGATGCGGGTATTTTGAGCGAGTGGGCTTCAGGCTTGGAATTGCCATCTGAGCGGACAACGTTTTTCAACTTCCTCGCTTCACACGACGGTGTGGGGCTGAATCCTGCGCGAGGGATTTTATCCTCCGCTGACATTGACGCACTTGTGAATCAAACTCTTGCACATGGCGGTTTGATCTCTTACAAACAAAATACAGGCGGCACGCAGAGTCCGTATGAGATGAACATCAATTATTTTGATGCGCTCTCGAATCCATTTGGTGATGAACCCATTGAAACACAAGTAAACCGTTTTATTGCCGCGCAAGCCATTATGCTTTCGTTGATCGGCCTGCCCGGGATTTACTTCCACAGCTTGTTCGGTTCACGCAATTGGAAAGAGGGAGTGAGAATAACAAACCATAACCGCACGATCAACCGTCAAAAAATGGAACGTGTTGAATTGGAGAAAGAACTCAAATCTGCAGTTTCATTAAGATCTCAAGTCTTTACTCGGTTTCGGCAGTTGCTTTTGGCGCGTTCATCCTCTGCGGCGTTTCATCCGCACGGGAGTCAGAAAGTTTTGGATGTGGGAAATAATATTTTTGCCTTATCTCGTATTTCGCCCGATGGAACAAAAAATGTTTTATGTTTACAAAATGTTACCCAGCAGGAACAGCGGATCGAAAACCTGATAAATAAAACGGCTCGTGATCTACACACGAACCGTTCTCAAAACTCTGAAATTATTCTTCAGCCCTATCAAACCATGTGGCTGGAAATTATTTAACTTGTCTTACAAAGTGTCATTCTGAGCGGAGCGAAGAATCTCGAACTCGGAAGTAGAGACCCTTCGCTCCGTTCAGGGAATCACAATTGGGTGAACAGGTGAGTACACTATTCCATTGCCTGCAAAACATGACTGACTGCCGTGGATGCTGGTCCGCCAAGCGATTGGATGAGTCCATACTTTGCATTCGCAATTTGATTTACTCCCGCCTGACCTCGTAACTGGGTCACTGCTTCGACAGCTTGATACACACCCGCAGCGCCACCGGGGAATCCGCGTGCTTTCATGCCGCCCATTGTGGCGCATGGAATTTTTCCTTTCAATCCAATTGAGCCATCTGCGGCAAGTTTCCAACCTTTGCCTTTGATCGCAAATCCAATCGCTTCCAAACTTAGCGCAGCGTAAATGCTGAATGCATCGTGATATTCAAAGAAGTTGACCTGATCCAAAACGATCCCTGCTTGCTTCATTGCCTTGCCTGCGGAAATTTGCGCAGTATCAAAGTACAAAATATCTTTTCTATCATGCAGCGCTAGTGTGTCAGAAGATGCTGCAGAGCCAGCGATCTTCACGAGTGGACGCGAAGCGTGCCAATCGAACGGAAGCAGGTCACGGCGAGTCAGAACGAGCGCGGCAGCGCCATCCGCATTGGGGGCTACATCAAACATATTGATCGGGTCGCTGACCATTTCCGCTTTGGCATATGTTTCAGCTTTGATGGCTTTGCGGAACATGGAGTTTTTATTTGCAACGCCATTGGCGTGCGCGGTCAATGCAAAGTTGGCAAATCCATTTGCAGGGACATCATGCTCGTGCATGTAACGCTTCATCAATAGCGCGGCTTGCGCGGTGGCCGTGAGACCTTGCACGGCTTCAAAATCTGAATCGCTGGTTGAAGCGATTGCTTCTTCCACTTCCGAGCCGATCTTGTCTGTGAACTTTTCAATGCCCACGACCAACGCCACATCCACCATACCGCTTGCGATGGCGAGATAAGCCTGACGAAGCGCCGCTCCGCCTGATGCGCCTGCGGCTTCAAGTGTGATGGCTTCAATACCGGTCAGCCCGGCATAATCTGCTATCAGCGCGCCGAGATGCGCCTGATTGGAAAGATTCGGCGCGAGCATATTGCCGACGAATAATGCCTGCGGTTTCAATCCGCCCGAATCTTTGTGCGCGGCTTGAATGGCGTCGAGAGCGAGATCACGTAAACTGATCTCCCAATGCTCGCCGACTGGGGTTTGTCCGATACCTGCGATTACTACATCTGTCATCTTTTTCTCACTTTGAAGAAAATAGAAATTTTACGGTTTCACCTGTTTGTTCTGACAAGGTGAGGGTTGAAGGTTCAAGTAATATCAACGCGCTGTCTTTGGGCGCTTCCATTCGAACCGTTACAGGATATTCCACACTCGCTGGAATGGTGATGAAGGCTTTGCCTGTGTCGTCTGTTTGACCGCCGAACTCTCCGCCGTTTTGAAGGGTAACGATGAATGTCGCATTTGCCACAGGCGTATCTTCTGAGTCAATCTGACCGTTGCCATTTGAGTCGAGAAATGCCTGGCCTGAGAAGAAGGAATCGGCGAGGGCGGGTTCTGTGGGAGTTGCAGTACATCCAACCAATGTTATGGACAAGATAAGTATGATGGCGGCAGTTACAAGATAACGTGGACCAATGCAATGCTCGCCGACTTCTGTTTGTCCGATACCTGCGATGATAACTTCGGTCATATTTGATTTCTACCTCGGTGGTTGAGTAGGCGACGAGTTCGTCCGTCGCCGTATCGAAACCACCAGTTTCAAGCTTATTTATAATTTTTTGTTTACATGAAATTGCTGGTTTCGATACGCCCTTCGGCTATCGCCTCAGGGCTACTCAACCAGCGAATATTTACTTCATCGCCAACTTGCCGCGATACCTTACATAAGTTGCATAATCAATTTCTGTTCTGCGTGCAATGTATTCCTGTGTCTTCACGGCGAGACTTTGGCGGGCGGTGACTTTGTCAGTGACGAGAATGTCAAAGGCGTCTGAGCCAGCTCCCGAGCCGAAAGAGACGACGAGGATTCTGTCACCGGGCTGGGCGATGTCGAGAGTCGCTGTCAGGCCGATCATGGCTGCGCCTGCATATGTATTCCCAATCGTGTGGACTAAAAGTCCGGGTTGAATCTGTTCCGCAGAAAATCCGAGTTGACCCGCGACACGCTGCGGGAATTTTGTGTTCGGCTGATGGAAGATTGCCCACTTGTAATCTTTGGCGGTGGTGCCGCTGGCTTCCATGAGATGGGTGGCGGCTTCGGTGATGTGTTTGAAGTAGGCGGGCTCGCCCGTGAAACGCATGCCGTGCTCGGGATACTTTTGATATTCGCGCCGCCAGAAATCGGGCGTGTCGGTGACGTAGGAATATGAAGCGTTGATGATCGCCAGCGACTCTTCAGCGGGGCCGACGATGTACGCGCCGCCGCCCGCGCCCGCGGTGTATTCGAGCGCGTCGCCGGGCTTGCCTTGGGCGGTGTCCATGCCGATGGCCATGGCGTAATGACCCATGCCCGAGCCGACCAATCCCATTGCGGCGACGAGGGCTTCGGTGCCGGCTTTGCAGGCGAATTCCCAATCTGCGGCTTGGGTGTTGGGGACTGCGCCGATTGCTTCGGCGACCAACGTGGATGTTGGTTTGACCGCATACGGGTGCGACTCTGACCCGACCCAAACTGCCCGTAGTTCTGTCGGGTCAATTTGTGCGCGGAGCATGGCATTGCGCGCCGCTTCAATGGACATGGTGATCACGTCTTCGTCGAGGCCGGGCACAGCTTTCTCTTTGATGGGAAGTCCGCTGGTTTTGCCTGTCCATACGCGCGCGACTTCTTTGGCGGGCAGGCGATAACGCGGTACGTACGCGCCGTAGCCGATAATGCCAACAGGCTTGACGGGTTTGAGGAGTGTGGGGGAGTGAGGTTGAGGGGTTGTCATTTACGTTCCTTATGTAATATTATTCTTCTTGTGTTCATCGTTCCTTTTCTTAACTCCCCAAAATATTTTTCTTCTATTTCTAAAATATATGTAATAGCTCATGATTAGAATAATTAAGTTTAGCGGAGCATAAACGAGAAAAAAAAGTGGTGAGAAAAGATTATGAGAGGACCAAGTAATTAATACTAAACTGATTGCAAGTAAAATCCCTAAAAGAGGTAATGCTATGAGAGATAACATCGCGTTATTAGTGGTAGTAACTCTTCTAATACTTTTGACTCCTGCAATTCTTCCATTTATTTTGAACTTGTTATCATACTGCGATAGTAGAAATTTAATCTTGAAGTAATCCTGACTATTTATAAGGGTTGGTTCGATAACGGCAGATGTTTTTGCTATCATCAACTTTGGTTTAAACGAAGGCGGATAACATTCAACGATTTCTGCGCTAAGCAATTTCGTTTCATCCCCGAAAATGAACGATAAATTTTCATAAAAATCGGCAGGCAAGATCGAACCATTACTATCATTACTTATCTCTATAACAAGGAGATGGATATTTTGAATTTGAGATTTTCCAAAGAGAATACGAATCTTTCCGTGCAATTCCTCATTTGTAGTTAATAATTCACTACTAACTACAATTTCATATGACAGACTTCTCTTGTTTTTTTGTAAAAGATATATGTAAATTGAAACTATAATAGCTATCAATGCAAGGAATGCACCTATAAATTGCCAAAAAGGATCTCTTAATATTTCCATAAGTATCTCAGTTCATTTGTCTTATTTCTGTATATACCAAAACTTTGATGTTAACCCTGCTTGCGGTTTTCAACGGACTCTATCACGGACTCGCGGATTGAAACGGACTTGTTTACCTATTTCCTTGTCTACCGCTTTACACGCCAAAATTTTGACGTCAACCCAGCCTGCCTGAAAATTTCTGCAACCTGTTCGCTGCTTCGCCCGTGAAAATCCATGGACAGGCGGTTGTGATACCAAAGTTTGGAAAGCCCCCAAACCTGGTTGATTGTGATGAGCTCGCCGCGTTCGAGATTGTTTCGCTTGCACCATTTGTCAATCCATTCTTCCGACCGGAAGAGAAGTATGTTTGCTCAGGTAAAGACCAGGTCATCATACCAGCGGGCGAAGGGCAGGGGGAAATGGACTAATAAACTGCTCCCATCGCCGTCCTCGGCGGCGGGGACGCCGCCGAGAGCATAAATGTTTCCGTTTTTTACTTCCAGTTTCACCGTTTCATTGCTTTCTGTGCAAACTGCGTCAATGACCGCGTCACAGTGCAGTGCGGCGGGGATTCCGAGCATATCCCAGGCACAGTTGGCAAAATAGGTTTTCCCATTCGCATGGACTTTGAAGTCTGTGGGAATCCCAGAGAATGGATTTGCCATGCGGATGGTCAACGTCTCTGGTTCGAGGAAGAACGCATGGCGATTGTGTAATTCCTTGTAAAGTCCGCTGGCTTCATTTGTTGTGATATTAAAGTGCGCGGCGGTTTCGTCCACACTGGGCGGATGGGTGGTATCCGCGAAGTGACTGTAGACAAAAGTACGAGTTTGCCAGAGGAGGGTATCGTTCATGGTTGTTCTCGTAGGGGCGACCCTTGTGGTCGCCCTGTTTGTGTTTGCCCAACAAGCGGGCGGGGACAAGCCCCGCCCCTACGCGATCATTCCTTTCAAAATCTCTTCTGCTCGATCCACACGCACAACCTTCTCAGCCACCATTTGTGCGGCGACCTTCTCGATCAATTCGCCAGATGCGCCAGCGGCGATGGCCACCTGCCTTGCGTGCAGCGACATATGTCCGCGTTGGATGCCTTCGGTGGCGAGGGCGCGCAGGGCAGCCATGTTTTGCGCGAGACCGACCGAGACGATGATCTCTGCCAATTCGGATGCGGTCTTCACGCCCATTAACTTAACTGCGGCTTGCGCGGCCGGGTGGACTTTGGTCGCCCCGCCGACGATTCCCACCGCCATTGGCATTTCGAGTGTGCCGACGAGGTTGCCGTCCTTGTCCCTGCCCCAGGTGGATAGGGAAGTGTATCTGCCAGAACGGGCGGCATACGCATGTGCGCCCGCTTCGATGGCGCGCCAGTCGTTGCCGGTGGCGATGACGACCGAGTCCACGCCGTTCATGATTCCCTTATTGTGGGTTGCTGCGCGATAGGGATCGGATGCGGCGAAAGCCCAGGCGGCGATGATGCCATCGCGCACGGTCTCACCTTTGAAGGATTCAAAACCGACAGTTAGTTCACTTACTGGAATGGTACAGCGCACGCGGGCAATTCTTCTGTCAGCCAGATTGGACAAAATCTTCAGGTGAACTTTTCCGCCTGTGATCTCTTCAATTCGAGGCGCGAGTTTTTCGCAGGCGGTGTTGACCGCGTTCGCTCCCATCGCATCGCGCACATCATAAATGAGATGAATGACGATGAACGGGCCGACGGCAGATTCTTCGATCATGCGAACTTCCAAGTCCCGTGCACCGCCGCCAAATTTTTTCAGGATCGGGTCAATTGCATCGGCGGTGGCGAGTAACTCGGCTTTGTGTTCATAGATTTTCAGCCGCGCTTCATTCATATTGACCACGTTGATCAACTGCATTTGTCCGATCATCAACGGTTCGGTGGTCGTGGCTGTGAATCCGCCGCCTGCGCGGGCTAGTTTTGCCATAAAGGATGCCCCTGCCACAACGGACGGTTCTTCTATTACAAAGGGAATCAGCACATCACGCCCGTTGACCATGAAGTTCAAGCCAATGCCAACCGGAAGCGCATACATGCCGATCACATTTTCGATCATGTGGTCGGCTGATTCAGCGGAGAGTCCGCCTGTAGTAAACGGGAGCAGGCTTTCGGGAGTCTGACCCGAGGCTTCCGCAAGTTTGGCGCGGCGTTCGTCGAGGGTCAGGTTGTAAAATCCAGAGATGCGCGAATTTGTCATGTGAGTTATCCCAAGTATAGGTTTGGCTACCTTTCAAATTCTATCAAAAAGCAACGTATTGATTATAATGTCTGTATGCTTCTAACCCGTGAACAGCTGCAGGATCGTTTGCTCGCGCTTCATCGCGCAAGCTTGGAATTGGTCAAGGATGTTTCACTTGAAACTTTGCTCGAGCGAATTGTATCCACTGCTTGTGAGCAGGTTGACGCACGGTATGCCGCGTTGGGGATTTTGGATGATGAAGGCAAACTGAAGAAGTTCATTACTGTCGGCATGACCGATTCGCAGATCAAGAAAATTCCTCATCCGCCTGTTGGGCATGGCCTGATCGGTGAGTTGATGAATACCAAGGCAACTTTGCGTATTCCAGTGATATCAGATCATCCGCATTCTGTGGGATTCCCGGTATTTCATCCAAAGATGGCTTCCTTTTTGGGAGTTCCCATTCGTACGGGTGACAAACAGTTGGGTCAGATCTACCTGACCGAAAAAATAGATGCCGTTGAATTTACCGCGGATGATGAGATGCTGATCCAAATGCTGGCTTCTTATGCGGCCACAGCCATCACGAACGCGCGTTTATACGAACAGATGAAGGAACGCGATCTGGCGCTGACCCGTCGCAATGTGGATATGGGACTGCTTAACGGCATCGCATCCACCCTGACCTCAAGCCTGGAACTGGACGAGATTCTTAATAAGACCCTTGGGCTTGTGATGAACTACATGAAGGTCGAGGCTGGCGATATTTTTCTTCTGGAAGAGGATAAGAACACGCTTCGCATGGTTTTGCATCGCGGGCAGGCCGCCGAGGCATTTTGGACGCGCAATATCTTTAATGTCGGCGATGGCTACCCGGGCATTGTTGCCAAGAGCCGCAAGCCTTTGGTCGGCAGGCAGTTGGCTGCTGACTCGAACTTTCTACGCGATGCTGTTGTGGAAGCTGGTTTTCAGCAAATTGCATGCGTTCCGCTGCTCTCTGGCGAAAATCTGATGGGCGTGATGAGCGTTGCCACCCGAACGAACGATCCGTTTGATGAGAGAAATGTTCAAATGTTGGTGGCAGTGGGTGCCTGGGCTGGTCTTGCGATAGAAAATGCCCGCTTGCATTCCAATGCGCGGCGGCTGGCCGTATTGGAGGAGCGTGACCGCATCGGCATGGACTTGCATGACGGCATCATTCAATCCATTTATGGGGTGGGGCTGGCGCTTGAAGGCGTACAACTTACATTGAAGGATGATCCGCAATCAGCCAAAGACCGCATTCATCACGCCATTGATGGATTAAACCAGGCAATTCGTGATATTCGCGCTTATATTCTTGATCTCAGGCCGCGTCAACTTGGTAATGAAGGCCTATTGATCGGCATTAAACGTTTGATCGCTGAATATCGCGCCCATACTTTCTCTGAAGTGAATTTCACCGGCCCCGATTCTGACCTGAAAGACCTGCCGCATACACAGTCATTGGCATTATTTCACATCTGTCAGGAAGCATTAGCCAATGCCGCCAAGCATGCAAAGGCAAAAAATGTTCAAGTTGCCATCTGGACGACCAGTGAACGCGCTCTGCTTGAGATCCGTGATGATGGTAAAGGCTTTGATATTGACCGCATGCAAACATCCATCGGACATGGACTCGCAAATATGCAAACACGTGCCCATGCAGTCGGCGGCGATATCGATATTTCGGCAGTAAGTGGCGAGGGGACTACCATTCTTGTGTGGGTTCCCCGTTCAATAAAACAATGAAGTGTACGAATCGATGAATCGCTGTGAATGAGTCACGGGAACTCGAGTCTCATTTAATATGAATCAATAATCTTTGACATCGCGATTTTTTAAGATAGATATATGCCGCTTATACCAAAAATGTTGTTTACACCCATATATGGGGGTGCGTTGGATGGGCAGAGGTGCGCTTGGCTGAAACGCCCGTTCTATTTCGAAACAAGTTTATCAATGGATGCGCGACCTTTCTTTAACGTAAGCCAACCTTAAAAAAACAAATCTTTTTAGCTTCACGTAGGCCAAGCGACTGTTATCTATTGGATCTATCTGCTAGAATGTATCCACGCTGATATAAAGGATGTATGCCCCTCGCATCCGAATCCCTGCACGAACTATTTTACAAATTAACATTTTTACTTTTCAAAGCCGCGATCCAAGGCGGGCTATTCAATGTACTTAAAAATCCTAAGCGAAGGAAATTTTATGAACGCAGAGCAAGCATGGCATTCTGTACTGGCACAACTTCAAATGGAAATGCCCAGAGCGTCTTTTGATACCTGGGTGCGGGATACGCATCCTTTATCATACGAAAACGGCATCATTACTGTTGGCGTCCGCAATGCATACGCGCGTGACTGGCTGGAAAGCCGACTCGCGAGCACAGTCAGCCGTTTATTGATCGGGATAATGAACTCGAACGTGTCTGTAAATTTTGTCGTCACTCAAGCGGATGAGAACGATTCGCATACCGACCCTGAGCCTGCTTCAGCTTCGATTGAAATTACCTCCCCTGAGCCCAAACCGCGTCACGTTACCCTTAATCCACGCTACACATTCGACACATATGTTGTCGGCTCTGGGAATCGTCTTGCGCACGCGGCTTGTCAGGCCGTGGCAGAGAAACCTGCTCGTGCCTATAATCCGCTCTTCCTGTACGGCGGCGTGGGACTTGGAAAAACTCACTTATTACACGCCATTGGCAACGCCTGCCACGCCAACGGCCTGACCGTTCTTTATGTATCCTCTGAAGAATTCACGAATGACATGATCAGCGCCATCCGTACCCATACAACACAGGCTTTCCGCGAAAAATATCGCTCTGCGGATGTGATGTTGGTGGATGATATTCAATTTATTGCGGGCAAGGAATCCACTCAAGAGGAATTCTTCCACACTTTCAACACCCTGCACGGGCAGGATAAGCAGATCATCGTTTCGTCTGACCGTCCTCCCAAATCATTGGTCACATTGGAAGAACGTCTGCGCTCCCGCTTTGAGTGGGGCTTAACCGCCGATATTCAGGCTCCTGATTTTGAAACACGCCTTGCGATCCTGCGCTCGAAAGCCGAACGCACAGGCCGTCACATTTCGGATGAAATTTTGGAGAGCGTTGCCAAGCAGGTGCAGTCCAATATCCGCGAACTGGAAGGCGCGTTGAATCGTATCGTTGCATTTGCAGATTTGAGCGGTTCCACACTCACGCCCAGCCTTGTGGAAATGGCATTGGCCGACTTGTTGCCATCCCGCAGTGACGTGAAACCTGCCCGTGTTGTAGATCTTGTGGCACGCAAATTTAATCTCACTGTTGAAAAACTTTTAAGTCGTGACCGCACAAAAGATGTGGCTCATCCCCGTCAGATTGCAATGTATTTGCTGCGTGTAGAATTCGACATCTCGTATCCTCAAATTGGCGAGGTGTTGGGTGGGCGCGACCATTCTACGGTTATGTCCGCAATAGGGAAAATCAAAGATCAAATTGAACAAGGTGATCGTAAGCTGGAAAGAGATATTGCGTCTATCAAAGAACAAATATATTCTCCAGTTGTGGCAGCATAAACCATCAGCCCCGGAAATCTCCGGGGCTTTTTTGTCGGGGAGGAAACATCTTTAGTTTTTGCAAGCAGGTTTCGGGTTGAAAAGAAGCGCAAATTTTATCCCCGATTCCTATGGTATAATCCCGCCGCTTTGAAAAAAGCACACTTTGCCTGGGACGGGCAATAAGCGTCCCTGAGCGGGTCTAAATCCCCGCTAAACTCATTCCGTTCTGCGCCAGTTTTGAACTGCGCGTTGATGAACGGCAAAAGTTAAGGAGTAATACATAATGGCCGTCATTTCTATGAAGGCCCTGCTTGAGAGCGGCGTCCACTTCGGACATCGCACGAACAAGTGGGACCCCCGCATGAAACCGTACATCTTCACCGAGCGTAACGGTATTCATATTATTGACCTGCAGCAAACTGTCAAGTTGCTGAATCAGGGCTATAACACGATTCGCGATGCTGTTGCGAATGGTGGTACAGTTTTGTTCGTTGGTACCAAACGCCAGGCGCAAGAGACAGTGGCTGAAGAAGCCGCCCGCTGCGGCATGCCATACGTCACCGAGCGCTGGATGGGTGGTATGCTCACGAACTGGGCTACCATGTACAAGCGTATTCAGGAATTGGAACGCCTTGAGAAACTGCGCGATAGTGGTGAGATCAGCCGCCTGACTAAAAAGGAAGGCCTGCTCATCGAACGCGAGATCCTGCGCCTGACAACTCGTTTGTCTGGTTCCCGCATTATGAAGCGCCGCCCCGACCTTCTTTTCATTATCGATGTCGGCCGCGAAGAAGCCGCAGTGCGTGAAGCAAACCTGCTTCAGATTCCGATCGTTGCGATGGTCGATACCAATTGCAATCCTCAGAATGTTGATTACGTAATCCCTTCCAATGATGATGCGATTCGCGCCATCAAACTGCTGGTTGCCAAAGTGGCTGACGCAGTGCTTGAAGGCAAAGCCTCACGCAAGGAAGAAGATGGGCAGCCCGAAGAAGTTAAATCTGACGACAAGCCGAAGACTCGTGGTCCGCGCAAGCCTGTTGTCGAAGCTGACCAGGATGAAACTGAAGATATTCTGCTTGGCGAATCCACTCTGGCAAAGTTGAATGTCAGCCGTAAAGTCGAAGACGCTCCTGTTGTAAGTGATGCACCGGTTGCGAAGGCAGAAGACGAATCTGCTGATTCTGCCGCAAAAGCAGAATAGTCAATAAGAACAAAAAGGTTAAGGATAGTGAAATGGAAATAACGACTCAAATGATCAAAGAATTGCGTGCCGCAACCAGCGCACCGATGCTGGATTGCCGCAAGGCTTTGCAGGAAGCGGATGGAGATTATCAAAAGGCTGTCGACTGGCTGCGCGAAAAAGGCATGGCCACAGCCGCCAAACGCGCGGACCGTGATGCTTCCAATGGCACGGTGGAAATGTACTCTCATGGCGGCGGCCGTGTGGGCGTGATGGTTGAGATCAATTGCGAGACCGACTTTGTGGCCCGCGCTGAACAATTCCGCCATCTTGCGCATGAGATCGCGTTGCAGATTGCCGCGAGCGCTCCCAAATATGTGAAGGCGGAGGATATTCCCGCTGAGGAACTCCAACACGAAGCTGAGATCGCCCGCGCGCGCGCGATTGAAGAAGGCAAACCCGAAGCCGTCATGGCAAAGATCGTGGAAGGCCGCGTCGAGAAGTTCAAGGATGAAGTTTGTCTTTTGCGCCAGACTTATATCCGCGACGAATCACTGACCATTGAAAAGCTCATTTTGCAAAATATCGCCGCCATTGGCGAAAGTGTGATCGTGCGCCGCTTCCAGCGATGGGAGCTGGGTGAAAGCACGAATTAAGTAATTTAAAAAGCCAGCCTTCGGGTTGGCTTTTTTTCTAATAATGGCAGAACATAAAAATTTTATCTGGAGGCATGAATGGCTGATCTAAAATATAAACGGATCCTTCTCAAGTTAAGTGGTGAAGCGCTTGGCGGTAAATCTGGATTTGGCATTGATGTGGATGAAGCCGAATCGATTGCCAGCCGCATCAAAGAAGTCCGCGAGATGGGCGTGGATGTGGCGGTCGTGATCGGCGCTGGCAATTTGTGGCGCGGCAAGCAGGGACTTGACCGCGGCATGGATCGCTCCACTGCCGATTACATGGGCATGCTTGCCACCGTGATGAATGCCATGGCGCTGATGGATGCCCTGGAGCGTCAGGGTGTGTTTACGCGTGTCATGTCTGCCATTGAGATGCGCGCCATTGCGGAACCATATATTCGCCGCCGCGCGATACGTCATCTTGAAAAGGGGCGTGTGGTGGTCTTCGGCGCGGGGACGGGGAATCCTTTCTTTTCCACCGATACGGCCGCCGCTTTACGTGCAACGGAAATAGACGCGCAGGTGGTTATCAAAGCCACAAAGGTGGACGGCGTTTATGATTCAGACCCGAAGAAGAATCCAGGCGCGAAGAAGTTCGATCAATTAAGCTATATCGAAGTGCTGAACCGCCGCCTCGAAGTGATGGACAGCACCGCCATTACCTTGTGCATGGAAAATGATCTGCCTATTCTTGTTCTTAATCTTTGGGATCCAAAAGCTCTGCTGGGGGCGTTACGCGGCGAGCAGGTTGGTACGTTGGTAAGCGGGGACTGATCTTGACTTGGCATGGTCATTCGTCTTTTGTGGTGAATGTCAGAAAGGCGAATGACCGCCAAAAAATCCTTCAACATTTTGCCTGAGAGACTCTCAATTTTTTACATTTCCTCTCGCTTATTTGTGCTCCCATAGCATAAATTCTTGTTTTAAGGTATCCTTGCATGGTAATCATTTTTCACACAGTGCCGCCTAAATTGCCAAATCAAAATCATGTTCATCCCGTAATTTTTTTGGACAGGTTTGGTAATTTATATAACAAGCGGTAGGAGGAAGATAGTGAGTACCGAAGAAATTAAAGATCTTTTGAAAGATGCTGAATCTCGAATGCGCGGCGCGATCCAATCGCTGTCGGATGATCTCGCTGGAATTCGGACCGGACGCGCCAGCCCCGCTTTGGTGGAACGATTGTCGGTGGACTATTACGGGACGCCAACTCACCTTTTACAGCTGGCCTCCATCAGCGTGCCTGAACCGCGCTCGATCATGATCAAACCGTTCGATGCCGCATCCATCAAGGATATCGAGAAGGCGATCCGCGCCTCAAACCTTGGGCTGAATCCCAATTCTGACGGAAAGGTCATCCATTTGAATTTGCCTCCGTTGGATGAGGAACGCCGCCGCGAGCTGGTCAAGCAAATGGGACATCGTCTCGAGGATGCTCGTGTGGCGATCCGAAATATTCGCCGCGACCTGCATAATGATATCCGTGATTATGAAAAAGAAAAAATGATCACAGAAGACGATCTCAAACGCGGTGAAGACGATCTTCAAAAACTGACCGATAAATATATTGAAGATGTTGCGAAGCACGGCTATAACAAAGAAAAAGAGATCATGGAAGTTTAATTCCCTTTTACTTTTTGGGTCATTCGCATCCAAAAGAGTACTTAATATATGGCTGAAACCCCTGTTACGACTCCTCTTGAAAAAGTCCCTCAACACGTTGCCATGATCATGGATGGCAATGGACGTTGGGCGTTGCAGCGCGGCTTGCCGCGTCTGGCTGGCCACAAAGCGGGGACTGAAAACCTGCGCCGCGTGATCCGTGCAAGTGTTGAATTCGGGGTTAAATATCTCACCATCTATGCCTTCTCCACTGAGAATTGGGGGCGCCCGCCCGAGGAAGTAAAAGGGCTGATGTATATTCTCGAAGATGTCATTGACCGCGAATTGAATGAACTGCACAAAGAAGGTGTGCAGTTGCGCCATATCGGACGGTTGGAACAACTATCGCCGAAACTCCAGCAAAAAGTGCTGGATGCAATTGAAGTGACAAAGAATAATAACCGTCTGATCCTCAATATCGCCTTCAACTATGGCGGGCGCGATGAGATCGTTCAAGCCATTCAGCGCATGATGAAAGACGGTGTGCCCCCCGAAAAAGTGACCGATGATCTGGTGGGCCAGTATTTGTATACGGTCGGTGTCCCAGACCCTGATCTCATCATCCGCACCTCGGGCGAACTGCGCGTGAGTAATTTCCTGATCTGGCAGGCCGCTTATTCAGAATGGTACATCACGCCCACCTTCTGGCCTGATTTTGACAAGGAAGAATATCGCCGCGCGTTGGAGTCTTTTGCACATCGTGACAGACGCTATGGAAAGGTATCTTCGGGGGAATTACAGGAAACCAATGCGTAGAAGACTGATCACTGCACTAGGACTTGCTGTAATTGGGGTGCCCGCCATCATATTTGGCGGCATCTTTTATTATTTATTGATGGGTACATTTCTAGTTGGCGCGGCATGGGAATATGTGCATCTTTTTCGGGCGGTGAAGCTTGAGCCGCAGATGTACATCACTGTGGGCGGCGTGGTGTTGGTAACCTTCACACGCATGTTTTTTCCCATATATGCGCAGCCCGCATTTGCAATAAGCATACTCGTGGCAATGGCATATCATCTCATCATTTATGAGCGCGGACGTGACCAGTCCGCGCTTGATTTTGCCCTTACCATTGGCGGCATTACCTATATCGGCTGGATCGGCTCGTATCTTCTTGAACTGCGAAAACTGCCTGAAGGCGGCTGGTGGTTAATGTTGGTGATGTTCTGTGTTTGGGCGGGGGATTCGGGTGCGTACTCCATCGGCAGGGCATATGGCAAACATAAAATTGCGCCGCGCCTCAGCCCCAAGAAAAGCTGGGAAGGTTATGCGGCAAGTATCTTCACTGGGATGGTCACGGGCGGTTTTTATGTCTGGGTATTTAAGACCTTTGGCAGCCTGACCAGTGACATTACCATTTGGCAGGGCGCGATCATGGGACTTTTACTCGGCGCATTGCCGACACTGGGTGACCTTGGCGAGAGCATGATCAAGCGCCAGTCTGGCATCAAGGATTCGAGCGATATCATTCCCGGTCACGGCGGATTTTTTGACCGCATCGACTCATGGCTGTGGGGTGCAGTGATTGGTTTTTATTTCCTCACCTGGTTCATACTATAAATCGGAGGCAACATGACTGTTCTTGGCGCAACACCTACTCGTAATCTTGCGCTTGAGTTGGCGCGTGTTACCGAGGCCGCCGCGATGTTGGCAGGTCGCTTTATGGGACGCGGAGATAAAGAAGGGGCGGATCAGGCCGCAGTCAATGCGATGCGTTTAGTCCTCAGCACAGTGGACATGAACGGGATCATCGTCATCGGCGAAGGGGAGAAGGATAAGGCGCCGATGTTGTTCAATGGAGAGAAGGTAGGCAACGGTTCAGAACCTGACGTGGATGTTGCTGTGGACCCAATTGACGGGACCCGCCCTTTGGCATTTGGCCGCTCGAATTCGCTGGCGATGGTTGCTGTTGCTCCGCGCGGAACGATGTTCGACCCCGGACCATTTTTATACATGAACAAGATCGCGGTGGGACCGGAAGCCAAGGGGAAAATTAATATCGAGAAATCAATTACTGAAAATCTGAACGCCATTGCCAAAGCCAAAGGCAAGGCCGTGGAAGACCTGACAACGATCATCCTCGACCGCCCGAGACACGATGACATGATCGCCGAGATCCGCAGGGCTGGCGCGCGCATCAGGGAAATTCCTGATGGCGATGTGGCCGCGGCGTTGATGACTGCCCAGCCTGACTCAGGCGTGGATGTTTTGTTCGGCATTGGCGGCACACCGGAAGGTGTGATCACCGCCTGCGCGTTGCGCGCCATGGGCGGAGAAATTCAAGGCAAATTATTCGCGCGTGATGAAGATGAATTAAGACGCGGCCGTGAAGCAGGCTATGACTTCAATAAAATATTAACAATGAACGATCTGGTCTCGTCTGAAGATGTATTCTTCGCGACAACAGGGATTACCGATGGCGAACTTCTTCAAGGCGTTCGTTATTATGGCGATCATATAAAAACGGAAAGCCTCGTAGTGCGCGGGTTGACCGGTACGATTCGCCGAATCCATGCCACACACAGCACCGATAAGCTGGATAATTTAAGTTCGATCCATTATTAAATAATGTCGCTGCGAGGTGCTCTTGTACTTAGCCGACACTTGCGCCGTACGCCAGTGCGGTGAGCAGTCTCCTAATGACTGGGGATTGCTTCGTCGGGGGAAATCAAGTGCCCTCCTCGCAATGACATAAAATATCTCTCCTTGACATTCCCCATCCTGACCCTTATAATGTCGGTCGCTTTCCTGACTAGCTCAATTGGCAGAGCGAGCGGCTGTTAACCGCTAGGTTCTAGGTTCAAGTCCTAGGTCAGGAGCCAAAAAAGACCTCCGAGTTCATGAACTCGGAGGTCTTTGCTTGTAAAGATGATAAAATTCTTGAAGAAGAATTGCTATTGCAAGCGCGTAGACTAAGACCAGATGATTTGAGCAAATTAATTGCTCAGGCGAGAGCCTTGGCAGATTTTGATAAAAATAAAAAACGTTGATTTATATAATGGAGGGCTGAAGTATGCTTTTTCTAAAAGATTGGATTCGTAATCTATTTATGACCGTATTAGTGTTCATTGGAGTATCCATTTTCATGTTCATTTTCATGAAAATCTTCTACCCTGACACGATTTCGGTATTTGTCTTGATGGGCCAATTTGGCACTCAACTAGCTAACGGACTTAAGTTATGGCCCCTTATCATATTGGCGATTATTATCTCTGCTATGCCGCGACGTAGGCGAAACAGAAAATATACAAGGGAATGATTGTTTCGAAGAATTTCATTTTCTGCTTACAGCAATTTTTGTTGTCAAAAACAAAAGGGAGTAAAAATGAGTGATATAAATAATGAAATACCTTTAGGTATTTGGTGCTGGTGTATGCATTGTGGAAGATGTTATAAAAAAGGTGAATATCGTGTAGTAAAGATGCGAAAAAATTCCTTTGAATATAAATTTGCAATTAGCGAAGGTCTTGATCCTGATTATCACTTATGTCCTTATGAAGATTGTGATGGGGATGTTGTTATTGATTGCAATTCATGGTTTGAGAATTTACCTGATCGCCCAAAAATTCCTGAACGAAATAAAGTTTATCCCATCTACTAAAGTGTTAATACTAAAAATGTAGGTCAATAGAACTAAAGCCTAACACCGCTGGATTCTAGGTTCAAGTCCTAGGTCAGGAGCCAAAAAAGACCTCCAAGTTATAAACTTGGAGGTCTTTGCTTTAGTTTATATTTATCTCTCAGGCCAGGGGATTTCAGCAGGCCCGGCGTATCCATGCTTCTCCTGCACATACACACGTCCATGGGATGGTGAACTACAACCTGCCTGATCTTCAAATGAAATAAATGGGACTCTGGAGCCAAGCGTATCGAAGATGATCCCGCCGTTTTCACAGCGCCAGACTTCGACAATATAGGGGAACATGTTTTCGTCTTCATATTTCCCCGGGCTGACGATGACCTCCATCCATGTCACTGTGATCGTGTTCTCTTCACGGGTTGCGCTGAGGATGGCGGTTGGTCCGTAGTAGGGTGAAACGGGAATTTTGAATCTGTCAGGATAAACAGAATGAAGCGTTTTGAGATTGCCGTCTTTTACTTCCACAAACTGAGAGTTAATCCAGCAATCCTGCTGACCATTTTCCACCAAAACCCAGTCATTTCCTTCGGCGCGTCCAATCAGTCTCAGGGGCGTGGTTTTATTGAACGCAATGAGATACAAATAATTTGCGCCTGGTCCATAACGGCAGCTGAGCAAATCTGCGGTGACGGTGGCTTTCAAGCTTTCTACAAATGGAATTGATGTTGCTGTATTGGTCACCGTTGGCGTGACCGTTTCAGTTGGCGGTATGGAAGTATCCGTTAGCGGAGGGAATGTCGATGTAACAAGAGCAGGCTGGGGCTGAGTTTGATCGAGAGATTCCACGTTTGGGGTAATTACAGCGGCGGGGGAGCAGGCGGTCAACAAAAAGAACAGAGTGAATCCTGTTCGAATATATTTTTTTATTTCCAAACGCATTTATACATTTCTCCATTCCACAAATTTTATTTCTTCGATATCGCTCAGCGGAAGCAGGGTTAATTTATCCTTGCGGCCTTCGCGTCTGTAAATTTTATAAAGCGCATCTTTTGGGTCCCGCACCTTTGCGACAAGATCAACTTTTTTATTGACCAGTGCCAGCAGGTCCAGCCGTTTGACAAAAATAAAAGTGGTTTCCTTTTCGAATGCGATCAAGTCCGCTTTGCCAAACAGCCAGCCAACTTTTCCACGCACATTTTGAAGTTCCACCCAAGTGTAGCTGACCTGTGCGTTTGTGTCTTTTCTATCAATACGTTTCGCGCTTTTCACTTCAACCTTGAAGTGATCGTCTTCCTTTTCGATCAGGTAATCCCAATGCTCGTCTATATTCTCGTCTTTCGACGAAGCGGAAATTTTCCAGCCAAGTTTGACGGCAAGCAGAATGAAAACATGTTCAGCGCGTTCGCCGATCTCAAGCGAGTCTTTTTTATCAAAACGGTTACGGGAATTTGTGTTTTGCATTATTTTAACCACAGATGAACGCAGATAAAAAGGATGTGAAAATCAGCCTTTACACTTGTGCCTGGCGCAAAATTAGGTGTCCTTTTTATCTTTGGTTGCTTTCTTCATAACTTTTTTCTTCGGAGTTTCAACCTGCGCGGGTTCTGTGTTTTCCAAAATGCGTTTGCGCGCAAGCTCGCAATATTTGCGATCCACATCAATGCCAATACCTTTTCGATTGTTGGACACGGCGGCGATCAATGTCGTTCCGCTTCCGCTGAACGGATCGAGCACAACATCGTCAACATAGCTAAAAAGTTTTACACATCTGCGCGGCAGTTCAATGGGAAACGGCGCGGGGTGGCCGATCCTTTTTTTGCTCTCGCCGTTGAATACCCACAAGCCGTTGGTCCAATCCATGAATTCATTTCGTTCGATATCAGAAATTTTACTGCCGCTTGTTTTTTTCCATTTGTCCTTGTAAAGCACAACGATCAACTCAACAGGCGCTATCACAAACGGCGCCGATGCGCTCTTCCATGAGCCCCATGCGGTTCTGCGCGAAATATTTCCCTCGTTCCAAACAATTGTGGAGTGGTAGTGAAAGCCGATCTCTTTCGCAATTGTCGTCAAGTCAGCGCCCACGCTTTGCTGGCCGCCCTTGTTTTTATCAAGCGGAACATTCAAACAAAAACGCCCGTCATCCTTCAACCATTCAAAACAACGTGACATCCATTTTTTGCTGAACTCCAAATAATCCGCATAAGACACATCGTCCTTGTGAGAATTGTATTGAATATCAACATTATATGGCGGGGACGTAACCACAAGATCAACACTGTTCGCATCCACACGGGTTGTCGTCAAAACGTCGTCGTGAATGAGCGTAAACTTTTCATTTTGAAAATGGACTCTCGATGATTTCATAATTGGATTATAGCCCAGGCGTTATCCGTTTTGCGTATTTGAATTTCCATTCAAAGCCTGCTCAATTAGCTTTTTTAGGAATTCAAAAGGCTGTGCGCCTTCGAATTTGACTCCATTGATGAACAACGTCGGCGTCGCGTGGACTCCGTCCGCGTCAGCCTGCGCCTTATCCTGCTCTACTGTCCCTTTGTGTTTTTCTTCGCTGAGGCATGACTCGAACTCTGTCATATTTAAGCCGAGCGCTTTGGCGTACTGGGTTAACTTGTCTTTTGTAAAGTCGCCAACATTTTCACCCGTCCAATTGGTGAAGAGAGTATCGTGATATTCCCAGAATTTCCCCTGATCTCCCGCGCAGTATGCCCCCGCCGCCGCCCAGCCAGATTCGGGTCCAAGAAATGCGCCCATGGAACGATATTCAAAAAATACTTTACCAGTGTTCACATATTCTTCGATCAACTGCGGTTCGGTCTCCATCCAAAACTTTAGACAATACGGACATTGGAAATCGCCATATTCAACGAGATGAACAGACGCGGCCGGGTCTCCCATGCCGTTGATTTGCGTCGTCTCGCGGAGAAGTTCCTCTGCCACCTGAGCTTTGTCTGGGATGAATTGCTGTGTGAATTTTGGCCCCGCAAAAATAAGCGTTCCTACAAATACAGCCGCGCATAGCAATACCACGCATCCACTGGCTGCGATCCATAATTTCCAGCTTGGTTTGGATATTTCTATTTCCTGAATAGGTTCAAGTTCCTGGGGAATCTGTTCTTCGATCATAATGGCTCCACTAAAGTTTTTAGATTGTACCGTGAAATAAAATTCTCCGAGACTCCCTTCTCCCGTTTTGTGGGAGAAGGGCTGGGGATGAGGGTGACTTCCTAATCCAAATCTTATATATCTATCACAAACGAAATCCATTTTTTCGTTATAATCCTTTACATGAACACCACCTTTATCACAAGACGCGATCTGCCGAGGCAGATCATTGCCGTGCTCCTGGGCGGACTCCTGCTCTTTTTCGCCATCACCATTACGTGGACGCTCGGATATCAGCTCATATATGCGGGGCGCATCTTTCCCGGCGTTTCCGTGGCGGGCGTGGACCTCTCCGGCCTTTCGCCAAACGATGCCGCATTGAAGTTGAACCAGACTCTGTCTTATCCCATCAATGGCAAAATATTATTCCGCGATGCCGATAAATTATGGGTTGCATCCCCGGCGGAAATGGGAATGGTTTTTGACCCATCAGCAAGCTCTTTGGCTGCTTATGATTTTGGACGGTCTGGTGGTTTATTCGGCGCTCTCGCCGGGCAGGTCACAGCACGCGGACTTGGCTCAGATGTCGCGCCTGTGATCATCTTTGACCAGCGCGTGGCTTATACCTACTTGCAAAACATTTCCACACAAACAGATCGCCCTGTTGTGGAAGCGAACCTGCGCGTGGAAGGCACGAATGTGACTGCCGAACCTGGCCAGCTTGGACGTTCGCTTAATCTCGATGCGACTTTGATCTATCTCGCTGCGCAATTGCAATCCTTCCGCGATGGGGAAGTGGCTTTAGTCATTCAAGAAACCGCACCCAAACTGCTGGATGTATCCTCTCAGGCAGAGGCCGCGCGTCAAATTCTCAGCCAGCCATTGGTGCTCACGATACCTAATTTCCGCGAAGGCGACCCCGGCCCGTGGGTTTATGATATTCCTGTTGTTGCGAACATGCTCGCTGTGAATATTGCCGATAATAACGGCAAGGCAGAAATGAAAGTCGGGCTGGAGCGCGTTGCGTTGCGCGATACTCTGACGGAACTAAAAAATTTTGTAGACCGTCTGCCAGCCAATGCGCGTTTTGTTTTCAACGATGCTACAGGTCAGCTCGAACCGATTTCAGCTTCTGCCATAGGCCGTTCGATGGATGTGGAAGCCAGCATTCTTGCAATCAATGATGCGCTTCTGCGAGGAGAACATACGGTTGCGCTTTCTGTCGGGGAACAACAACCGTCAGTGGCAGATACAGCCACCGGCGCGGAGTTGGGCGTCGTTCAACTTGTGGGCGAACAGACCACATACTTCTATGGCTCAAGCGAGGCGCGCATCCAAAATATTGTCGCCGCCGCTGAACGTTATCATGGATTGCTGGTTGCTCCGGGCGAAACATTTTCAATGGGAAGTGTGCTTGGCGATGTGAGCCTTGAGAACGGGTTTGCCGAAGCGCTGATCATTTATGGCGGGCGCACCATCAAAGGGGTCGGTGGAGGCGTTTGTCAGGTCAGCACTACGCTTTTTAGAACGGTGTTCTTCGCGGGCTATCCAGTCGCAGAAAGATATTCCCACGCCTATCGGGTTTCATATTACGAAATGGATGCCAGCGGCTCGGTGGACACGGATTTTGCGGGCATGGATGCGACTGTGTACTTCCCGCTTGTGGACTTCAAATTTGTGAACGACACATCTTCGTGGCTGTTGATGGAAACCTATGTTAATGTCGCCGCGCGTACCATTACCTGGAAGCTTTATTCCACTTCTGACGGGCGCAGTGTCACATGGGAAACGACTGGTCCTTCCAACGTTGTTCCGCCGCCCGAACCGCTTTTTGAAGAGAACCCGGAATTAAAAAGGAATGAGATCAAGCAAATTGACTATGCCGCTCAGGGCGCGGATGTCAATGTGACGCGCACGGTTTGGATCAATGGTCAGGTTTACTTTACCGATCATTTCCAAACCCACTACCAGCCGTGGCAGGCGATTTGTGAGTACGGCCCCGAAACGGAAGACCCCGAAAAGAAGGCTAAAAAGAACGGCCAGTGTCTTTCGCCCAATACTTAATTTGCAGGAGCGCGGACTTCAGTCCGCTTTCCAACTTTGATAAATGGTACAATCTTTTCCAGTAAAAGGAGAAACTATGGTTAGCACAGAACTTCTTGAAATATTACGTTGTCCAAATTGCGTGCGCGAAAAGCAGGGCCTCCTGGTTCTGCATAAAGATTCGTGGCTCGTTTGTCAGGATTGCAGTCGCAAGTACCCCATCGTGGATGATATTCCCGTTATGTTGATCGACGAAGGGGATAAATGGGTCAACACCGCGCAAGACGCGCTTCCGGTCCCGCCGCCCTCCAAATAAAAATGCACGAGCTGCTGGCTGAATTAACCAGTGGAGACGACTCCCGCGCAGAAAAATCCATTCCCGCCATCATTGATTTGGGAATGGCGGCCATTCCATCTTTACTGGAATTGACTCGCGCCGAAGAAGTTGATTCTCGCTGGTGGGCAGTGTGTGCCCTCGCCGCCTCGCCTCACACGCGGACCGAGAACCTGATCCCGCTTCTCAGCGACTCAGCGCCGGAAGTGCGAGCCGCTGCCGCGCTGGCCCTGTGTAATCACCCAGACGAAAGCGCGGTTGAGGCGTTGATCAAATCTCTTGCAGATGAAGATTCTCTGACAGCGGGTTTGGCAGGCAATGCCCTGGTAAAAATTGGAGGCCCCTCGGTGCCAAGCCTGCTCACAGTTATGAGCGAAGCGCCGACAGGCATCCGCATAATTGTTTTACGCGCGCTGTCTGAGATCCGCGATCATCGCGCAATTCCGGTGATGATGAAATCCCTAAGTGAAGAATCGGCTGTGCTGCAATATTGGGCGCAGGAAGGCTTGGAACGACTTGGGCTGGATATGATTTATGGTAAGCCATGAGGTTGTAGAAAATAATGAATAGATTTGAATTCTTGAAGAAAATAAAATTTCCAAAATTATCCATCGGACGGTGGGTCTTTTGGGGTGTGACAGTGGCGCTGAGCATAGGCGCGTTCATCTTTGCGACTGACTTCACCGCATGTTGGAATTTGACCCGACTGCCGGGGGTCGCTCCTGCCAGTTGCGGCCAATCAAACGGGCTGGGTACCTTTAACCCGGAAGGCACAGAAGTGGCCCCTGTGGATCTGCCTCCCACACCGGTTATTGCCCCTGTGGCAGAATTGCCTCCCGCATGGGATGGCGCGAGCCGCATCAATATCCTTTTCATTGGTTTGGATGCGCGTGATATTGAAGTGCAGGATGGCCCGCCGCGTTCCGACACGATGATGCTGGTCACAATTGATCCGCTCACCAAAACTGCGGGCATGTTGTCCATTCCACGCGATATGTGGGTGAATATCCCCGGGTTTGGATATAGCCGCATCAACACGGCGTATGCCAGCGGGGAAGGCGCTCAATTACCGGGCGGCGGGCCTGGGCTTGCCATGAAGACCGTTTCCAACTTCATTGGCGTTCCTGTGGATTATTACTTGCAGGTTGATTTTGCTGTATTTACAGATATTGTCGGCTGGCTTGGCTGTATCGAGGTTAACCCCACAGAAGATATGATCCTTGACCCAATTGGTCCGGGACCAGATCACGTAAAACTGACGACAGGCGGTACAAGAGAACTTTGTCAGGGTTGGAAGGTGCTGGCTTACGCCCGTAACCGTCATACCTCCGGCGGAGATTTTGACCGCGCCAAACGCCAGCAGGAAGTAGTTCTTGCCCTGCAAAAAAAGATATTCGATCCTGAGGTTTTCCCCTCCTTGATCGCTAAAGCGCCACAGATGTATCAGGAACTTTCCTACGGTATTCATACCAACATGCCTTTTGAAGATGCGCTTAGATTGGCTGTACTTGGCAAGGATATTACACGTGAGAATATAAAAACAGGCGTGATCGATACCACCATGGTGACATTTGATAGCACAACGCTCGGCGGGCAGAATGCCAGCATCATGAAGCCTATTTCAGATAAGATCCGTGTGCTGCGTGACGAGATATTTACATCAACTGGTCCGCTCAGCCCGATTGCCCAGGGTGATGTGGTGGCATTGATGCGTGACGAACTGGCGCGTGTGCGTGTGCTGGATGGTACATTTACCCCCGGACTCGATCAGCGTGCTGGGACATATTTCCAATCTCAGGGTATGAATGTGACCGAAGTAGGCTCCGCCGCTGAGGCTTATACCCAAACCATGATCGTTGTATATGGTTCCAAACTTTATACAGTGAAATATTTGCAAAGTACTTATGGGATCACCGATAACCAGATCAGATTTGTTTCCGACCCGACCTCCTCTGTGGATGTTGAGATAAGGCTCGGCTCTGATATTGCAGGCAGTATTCCGTAAATTCGATAATTGACCTCTTGCATAAGTGAGAGCACAGAGCCTTTTGAGGAAAACACTTAAAAACTCAGGGTTTTCTCTGTGGCAAAAAAGACTTTTGCAAGAGATCTAATAATATAGTGCAACGCACTTGCTATTAAATAAAAAGACTCGCGGCTGATGCCGCGAGTCTTTTTATAAGCGGGGAAAAAACTATGCCCAACCCTGGTTGCGGATGAAATCGGAGATCATCGGAATCTTCACATCCTGACCCTGATAAGCCTGATAGGCCCACCACAGCATGACGATGAAGAGGATCGATCCACAGCCGAGGGTGATGGTGGAAATGATCGTAAGCACAACTGTCGCAACGATGGATTGTACGGCGCTGAACTTAATGTACGGACGGGCTTTCTTGTCTTCCATGAATAATACAACAACTGCGATGATTGGAATTAGATAACTCAGCATTGCCCACAGTTTGTCATCACTGGTGATTTCAGACGAAATTGGTTCTTGAGACATGTTTTATTCCTCCGATTAAGTTGATTTTGAATTTCCAGTATTTTACAACCAATCCAACTATCATGCAACCAACATATTTCACCCATGAGTACTGTGTAAATTGGAACGTACAGCCATAAGCCACTCAGTGTTTGGTAAAATCAGAATATGTCCATTCGACTCGTTTTCATGGGGTCACCAGATTTCGCACTGCCAACCC
>JABFSL010000036.1 GCA_013140605.1 Anaerolineales bacterium | reverse complement strand
CTAATTAAGTTGACGAACGCGAAGGTGGGGGGAAATCAGCAGGGAAGAGTAAACATGACTCACCCGAAATTAATATTCGTGGGTGTTAAACCAAGGGCCAAAAACATCAGCCACGGATTTCACGAATGAACACGGATTTTTCTGATTCTGATGGATTTTGTGGCTTGGGTAACCAACCGTCCACGAATGGTTCACGAATGCTCGAATGTGCGGGTTCCCGTTCGTTTACACTTGCACCGCACTGCGTTCGTTGCAGCGCAGGTGTTCGTGCAGAATTCGTGGATGGTGTGTCTAACCAATGCATCACCACAAATTCCGATAGCACCAGGGCTTTTTTGAACTTATCTGTGAAAATCCGTGGCAAGTTGATTTTTGATTACGAGTCAAATTCCGCAACCTGATTGCCATTGACCCAAAGTGTGTAATGACCCGTGGGGAAACTTCCAAGCGGAATATTGACTTCAAATGGCTTGACGATTTGTGTGCAGATCAGATCGGGATTTGTCAAAGAATAAACATCCAGAAGGATCTTGTTCTCGCTATCGGGTTCGTTGACCGCCACACGAAGCAGGTGGCATGGCGTGGGCAGGCTGCCGTTAAGTTCAAGTGTAAATTGCAAAGGAAAACTTTCGAGCGTCAGCAGATTGGTGGATTCGAGCATCACTCCGCCGCGGGTTAATTTTGAGTCTTCAGGGCGCGGAAGGTAAAGAGGTTCCTCGGTTTGCGGCGCGGGTGTTTCAATCGGGAGAATGGGATCTGCTGTGGCAGGTGCGCAGGCTGAAAGGATTAAGATCGTCATCAGGGTCAGTAAAATATTTTTCATGTTCATCTCCAATATAGTTTAAATCAATGACGATGGTGCGAAGAAGAAGTTCCCCTAATATGAAGTAAAATCCCCAACATAAGCATCGTTTACCCAAACTGTATACTGTCCCTGCGAATACAAGCCGAGCAGGATCGTGGTTTTAAATTGCTGGAAAACATTATCGCAATTCACATTTGGGTTTACAAGGCTGTATATTTCGATATCAACTTTATAGGTCTCATCAGGCGGGTTGAACTTGACGCGCAGCTCGTTGCATACACTTGGCATGGAACCCAAAATATTTAATTCCGCTCGTATGGGGTTGAGATCGGAGCGCTCTGAAAGATTCAAAGATGTAAGGATCACACCAGCCTGCTGTTTACTTAAATCCTCCACCTGCGGCGCGTATGGATTTTCCTCCTGCTTGAGGAGAAGTGGAATATCAGCCGTGGGCGTTGGCTCAACCACGGGCTGGAACAGACATGCGCTCAACAATAAAATTGAAAATAGAATTGAGATTCTTTTCATTGATTCCCTGATAACCTGACCTTGTCAAATAATTTCGGCGCCACGACGTAGATCCCGCGTCCACTCACGGCGACAGTTGAATCTGTCAGTTTGATTTCGCCAGTCGAGAAGATTTTCCGCTCATCCACCTGAGTGATTCGTGCTTCGACGATCAACGGCTGTTTGAGTGGAAGCGGCTTATGATAATTAATTTCCAAATTGACCGCCGCCACTTTATGTCCCGCCGCCCAAACGACCAGTCCCATCGCTTCATCAAGTATCGCCGCAGAGGCCCCGCCGTGCGTGTGCCCTGGCGGGCCTTGATGGGCTTCACTCAATGTGAACTCGGAAGTAAGCACGCCATCATCGTCCACAAACATGGTTATGCCGATACTGCGAGGGTTTTCAATTCCACAAACGAAACACCAGCCGTGATAGGGGATTTGTCTTTTCATGGTTATTATTTTATCGCCTTTCATGCTAGAATTCACAAATGATGATCCGCGTCAAACTGATCGCCAATTATCGTGAAGCTCTTCCACCCGAAGCAAAAAATGGGGTGGTGGAGTTGGATGTCCCAGACGGGACAACGGTTTACGATGCGATTTCGCGCTTTGACATCCCACTTAATGATGAAAGCGTAATCGTATTAAACGGGATCACTGTGGACATGAACACGACCCTCATCGAAGGCGACATGGTCACGGCGTTTTCCGCAATTGCTGGCGGTTAAATCTTTAAACACGAAGGTCACAAAGGAACACAAAGGAATTCTTTCTTCTTTCATCTTTCATCATTCATCCTTTCCCCACAGGAGTTTCCCATGTACGGCTGGCACCTCAAAATCCTACGAGTAAATCTCACAACCAAAAAAGTAACACAGGAAGATGTAGACCCCAAGATCGCGCGCGATTACCTCGGCGGGCGCGGATGGGCGATCCATTATCTTTACAAGGAAATGGACCCGATGGCTGATCCGCTTTCGCCTGAGAATATTTTGATCTTCGCCACAGGCCCGCTGACCGCGACTCCCGCGCCAACTGGTAACCGTTACATGGTTGTCACCAAGTCTCCGCTGACGGGGGCGCTGGCACACTCCAACTCTGGCGGCGAATTCCCAACCTGGATGAAACGCACAGGATTCGATATGTTCATCTTCGAGGGGAAGTCGCCTGAGCCTGTATATCTCTTCGTAAATGAGGATCAGGTCGAGGTCAGGTCTGCGGCGCATGTTTGGGGGAAGGATACGCATGAGACCACAGATATCCTAAAGGCAGAAACATCCCAAGATGCGAGAGTCGCATGTATTGGACAGGCGGGTGAAAACCTTGCTTTGATGGCGGCCATCATGAATGACAAACATCGCGCGGCGGCTCGTTCTGGAGTCGGTGCGGTGATGGGAAGTAAGAACCTCAAAGCAGTTGTGGCGATGGGGAAGAAAAACCCGAAATTGTACGATTCTGCCAAAATGGTCAGCTTGAGCGTGAACACATCCAAGAATGTGGGTGTGGATGTGAAGAAGGGTTCGAACATGCGCATTTATGGCACGTCGTATGTGCCGCAAGTGACCAATACACTTGGTATCTTACCGACACGTAATTTTCTGCAAGGCACGTTTGAGCATGTGAATAATATTGATGGTGATGCGCTTAAGAATCAATATTTGATCCGTCACACGCCTTGTTATCGCTGTCCGCTTTCGTGTGGACGTTTGACCGAAGTGCCAGATGGAAAATATAAGGGCAAGGGTGAAGGTCCTGAATACGAAACCATTTCGTCGTTGGGAACGGGCTGTGGCGTGAGTGATCTTGCCGCACTGCTCAAAGCGAATTATCTGTGCAATGAATACGGCATGGACACCATTACAACTGGTATGACAATTGCCGCCGCGATGGAAATGTATGAGAAGGGTTATATCTCTGAAGAAATAATCGGAATGCCGCTCAAGTTTGGTGACCACGATGCAATGATCGAGATGATTCGCAAGATGGCGTATCGTGAAGGTTTTGGAAATGACCTGGCGCAGGGCAGTTACCGCCTCGCTGAAAAATACGGTCACCCCGAAATTGCGGTCACCACACGCAAGCAGGAATTCCCTGGTTACGATCCGCGCGGCTCGCAGGGCATGGGCTTGCTGTACGCCACATCCAACAAAGGCGCGTCGCACATGGAAGGCGACGTGGCTTATGAAGAGGTCTTCGGCGTACCTGTCAAGGAGAATCCGCTCACGACCGAAGGCAAGCCTGAACTCGTCAAACATTTTGAAGATTCTTTCGCGTTGATGGACAGTTCTGGCTTGTGTGTCTTTGTCGCCATTCGTTATGCTTTCAGCAAAGACCGCATGATTCTTCCCGAGCGTCTTGCCGAGATGATGAACTTCTCCACTGGTGCAAATTACACTCCCGAAGAAGCGCTGAAAGCCGCCGAGCGTGTTTACAACCTTGAGCGCATGTTCCTGCTCAAGGCTGGCTCAACGGAAGATACACTTCCATATCGTATGTTACATGAACCGCTGCCCGATGGCCCCGCCAAAGGTAAAGTGGTTGAACTCGATAAGATGCTGCCTGAGTTTTACAAGCTCCGCGGCTGGGATGAGAAAGGCGTGCCGACGAAAGAGAAGTTGATGGAGTTGGGGTTGCCGTTGTAGTTTTAAATACAAAGCCCATAGCTTACAAAATGATGCAGGCTATGGGCTTTGTATCAAAACCGATTGAGCGGGTAAAAGGGAGTTCAAATGCCAGATCTAAATTATGCTGTTCAATTAATCCGTCAGGGGCAAAATACCGAAGCACAACAAATACTGCAAACGATCATCAAAGCAGACCCCAAAAATGTTCAGGCTTGGTTTTGGTATGTAGAGACTTGTGCCACCGCAGAGAAACGTATTCAAATATTGGAAATGTGTTTGAAAATGAATCCCGCTAATGCGCAAGTGACTCAGGCATTGCAGATGTTCCGTGCTCAAAAGCCGATGAGTCCAATTCTATCTGAGCCTGTCAAAGCCGACCTGTCCCCTGCTTCCACATTCTCGTATTACGAAGAGGATCAGAAAAAAGAATTCCCATCCACGCAAGACGATGACCGATATGGGTATGGCTCGTACGGTTCATCGTTCGAACCGTCGCAAGCGGTACCGCTTTACGAAGACGAAAAACCCTCGGCATTGGTTCAGAATGATTATGGGTACGAATCGTACGAGATGGAACCAGTGCAATCCAAATCACCCCCAAAACAACAATGGGAACTGGAGTACGAGAGCTACGTGGACAAATCCAGGTACTCCGGATACTCAAAGATCTCCAAACCTTCAGAAAAGGTAAGAACATATAACTTCTTTGAAGTCTGGTTAACAGCCATCACTATTCAAGATCATATTGGATATGCAGATTTACTCGATGACCCCAAGGCAACTCTCGGGCGCGCATTTACCTGGATTGCCTTTGCAAGTTTGGTGAATATCGCGATTGTTCCGGTTTTCATGTTAATGAATCCGCAAGTTGGCGATTTTGCTGAAATGAGCGTGTTCATTTTTTCAATGATCATCGCTGCGCCCATTGGGGGTGTCATTAGTTTCGCCATTTTGGCAGGAATTCAGAACATATTTGCCCTGGGGTTTGGCGGTCACGGATATTACACCCGCACAGCATACGCTCTTGCAGCTTACAGCGCGCCTTTGATGATCGTGACCTCACTTTTATTGATCGTGCCAATCGTTGGGCAGTGTCTTGTAATTCCAATCGTGTTCTACAACCTTGTATTAAATATTCGCGCTTTGCGTGCATCTCATTCTCTTTCAACACTCACCGCTTTTGGGACGATCATTGGCCCTTCAATTTTTATGTTTATTTTTGTCTGCCTGGCTCTCATTTTGGGAGGAATCAACCTTCCTTCTTTTTAGAGATTGGATAATGCCTCTCGTGGATGTACCACAAACACAACCGCTTCTTTCTTAAGGGGTGGTTGATCCTGTTTCCTAAAGCATTACTTGCAATTTGATATGATTTGAATTATGACCGAATCTGAATCCCAACTCCTCTGTAAATCCTGCGGGCTATGTTGTTCGGGTCATCTCTTTGCCTGGGTGAGACTCAACGCCCCGGAATTAGACTCAGCTCAATCCCTTGGCTTGAACGTTATACGAGATGATCCCCGTCAGCGCGGATTCACCCAGCCTTGTCCGCTTTGGGATGGGATGTGTACGGTATACACCTCCCCGAGCTACCCGCGTACTTGCAAAACATACAAGTGTATAGTGCTCAGGCGGCTTCTTGATGAAGATATTGCATTGCCCGAAGCATTATCCACTATTCAGGAGACTCTGGGTTTGATCCGCGAGATCGAGCCGCTTTTACCTGCTTCGACTTCGATCAGTTTTCGAGAGCGGTTGATTGCGCATAAGGAGTTTCTGGAATCGAAGGGAACGAAACAAGATGTGTTTGGATATGAGTTTTTAGGCAAGGCCGAATTGTTGTTAACCTACTACGAAGACCGTTTTGGCGTGGATGACTTTATTGATTACGAAAAGTAGAACGCCTCAATTCAACACCCGCAGCGTCTGCGGATTATTCCACCTGCTTGGTTGACTTGCTGCTTCCAAATCAGAATATTTTCTACCAGACAAGCCACTGTTCATCGGCCAAGTCCCATTTTTCTTTTGTTTTATTCCTTTATTAATTCCAAAAACTTTTCCACGATCTGCGGATCGAAATGAGCGCCGCTTTGTTCTCGGATATATTGAAGCGCATGTTCTTTTGTCCATGATTTGCGGTAGGGGCGGTCACTGGTAATGGCGTCATACACATCCGCAACGGCAAAGAGTCGCGCCACCAGTGGAATTTCCTCTTTTTTCAGTCCGCGCGGGTAACCTGAACCATCCCATTTTTCGTGGTGACAATAAGGGATATCAAGGGCGGGTTTTAGGTAAGGGATCAAGGCGAGCATTTCATAAGCATATACTGGATGAAGACGCATTTCCTTCCATTCTTCAGGGGTAAGGCGATCAGGTTTTCGCAGGATGCTGTCAGATACGCCTATTTTTCCGATATCGTGAAGTAAGGCACCACGGCGGATGTGAAGAATATCAGTTTCGGAAATGCCCATTTTCTGTGCCAGTTGAACGGTCAAGGTAGCGACGCGCTGTGTATGTCCTTCGGTTTCCCTATCCCGCAGATCCATCGCTCGCGACCAGCCTTCGATGGTGGCATCATAAGCCTGAATGAGTTCCTTGTTGGAATTTTGCAGGTTATCAAAAAGTTTGGCGTTGCTAATAGCAACGGCAGCCTGTCCGGCTAGGGAATTGAGAAAATCAAGCCATTCCTGATCGCGTTTGATGAGCGAGCGTTGGTATGCCTCCAACACACCAATCGCCTGCCCTTTGATAATTAATGGCACACCGTAGTAACTGGAAAATTTTTCCTTATATAGAAAGTTTGTGAAAAATAAATCATCCGATTCATCCTTCGGGTTTGGGAATTTTACAATTCGCTTTTCAATTGCCGCCCTGCCGGCATAGCTCTCCCCTACTTTCATATGAGCGGTCTTGATTGCTTCTGTATGGAAACCCTTCCCGGCGAAGAATTCAAGAGTATCTGTGTTGAAATTAATGAGCAAAATCGCCGCCGCATCTACTTTAAGAAGAGATATAGTTTTTGCAATCAGAGCATTTAAACTGGTGTACATGTTGAAATCAGCGGCAATCGTACGGTCAATATCCTGCAGGGCGGTTAGATAGTTAATCTGGCGGCGAATCTTTTCTTCAGCCTGTTTGCGTTCGGTGATGTCACGCAGAATGACAAGCGTATATTGTTCATCTTGCAATACGTAAGTGGATGTGCGGACATCCATGATAAAAGTGCAGCCATTCTTGCGAAGCCCGTTTACTTCATAATCTGAAGGCGTTGGCAAGCCCTGGGCGCGAGACTGTACATATTTTCTTACCATCTCGCGGCTTTCAGGTGCGATGAGATTGATAATTGGAGTGTCGATCAATTCGTCTGCGCTATCATAGCCAAACATGAATACATATGCCGGGTTAACGAAAACGTGAATTCCGTTTTTGGAAACCCCAATTGCATCTCTCGATCTTGCAAAGATGGTTTGTAGTTTGGTTTCGCTTTCGCGCAACTCTGCACCGCGCTCCGACAGATCATCCAGCATGGAGTTGAACTCACGCGCCATAATCGCCGATTCATCGTCACCGGTAAGCGTGGAGCGGGCCAGACGATTGCCCGAGCGGACCACATCCATGGTTTTCTGGATGGCATAGAGTCGCCGCGTGATCTGGCTTCCCATGAACCAGGCAATGATCGAGCCGGTCAGGATTGCTATGAGCGTATAAATGACGCCGCTTCTGACGATCTGAGCAAGCTTTTCGCTGGCTGCCTTTTGTCCTATCCCCACACGTGCCCAGCCGACATGCCGCTCTGCGATCATGGCGGGGACCACAACATCCACCAGTGAAGGAGTACTGGAGAGTACGGTCAGGTTTGCTTCCAGTGGCAGGTCAAGCATAAATTGTCCCTGTCGGGACTTGTCGGTACCAGCCAGCACGCGCCCATCTTTATCTGTAAGAAAAACAAAGACAATTTCAGGATAACGGAGTTGTGCGTCTACCAACTCTTGCAATCCCGCAACATCGTTAGCGGCGATCCATCCCGCGCTGGATGTTGCGAGGGCCTGGGATAATGCTGTCGCTTCCTCGATCTGACGATCCAGTAGCATGTCACGTTGACGGGTGGTCAGATCGATCATGAAAAGGGACATCATGACAGCATGAACCAATGCCACGCTTATAATGAGGCGGCCGCGGAGTGTTCCGAATAGAAAACGGGATAATGCTTTCATTAAATTAATTATGGTTCCACAATCGGTCGAACTTTTAATTCAAAGTTGTCGATATATTGGCGTACTACATCATAGTCGGCATTTGAGGCGGGCAGAAAATGCGCTGTTTCCATCCCGGCCAGAATCAATTTTCCCTCCGGAGTTTCATCCAGTTCAAGCAGGAGTTCGCGGATCTGTTCCGCCACCTGCTCCGGGATATCGTCGCGCACCATAACCGAGTTGTTGATAAGCGAGTCTGTTTCCCAAATGACCTTCAGTTCCGCGGCCTCCTGAGGAAAATCCTTTTGGAATGCCCTCCATGGCGGGGGCCAGGTCGCGCCTGCTGCGGTCAATCCCAAATAAGCGTTCATAATGGACGACTCTTGGGAACCAACGTAACGGTTTTCAATTTCGGAATTTATGTTGATACCTTGTTCATATAGAAAATATTGGGGCATGATGCAAGCCGCCAAAGCAGTTGGAGATGGATAGCTGACCGCTTTGCCCTTCAGATCGGCGGGCTTTTTTAAGTTGCTGTCCTTGCGTACGATGAATATTCCCTTAAAGTCTTCAGGCTCTCCAGCCATGGCGATAACGTGATAACCAGCCTTCACAGCCTGAATGGTTTGCCAGGGATTAGGGAGAATAACCTCGGGCTTACCCTCGCTATATTTTTTCTCAAAGTCGGCGTAGTCTCGTGACGCCTCCAACCCAAGTTGCGCGCCTTGCAGGCGGCTGTTCAGGTAATCAATGAGCGGCTGATATGCCGTAACAAGTTTGGCGGGATTATGCAAAGGATGAACGGCAAAACGATAAACGGGAATTTTCGGCGATGCAGGTATTGTCCCGAATTGTGGCCCCTGGCTTTCAGCTTTTTTTCCGCACCCTGGGAGCGTTCCGAAAAGAAACACAAACACGAAAATTATGAAAACGCTTCGTTGAGATATTTTCATGGTATCTCCGTTTGAGATATGGACGAGAAGTAAATCGCCCCAACCCTGTTTTCTTCCACTCATATCCTCTTGTCATGCCAAGATTTCAGTATAGCATGATGCTTTATTAAATCTTAAACTTGATATGATTCTATATTGGTAAAGTGGATGAGAAATACCCGTTTCTTTCTCACTGAAAGTTGATTCCCCTTTCTAATCCATTTTCTCCCCCTGGTCTTTTTTAATTCCACCAATTCAATATTCGCAACGCCCGCAAAGTATTCCACCTGCTGGGCTGACCAGCTTTTTCAAGGTCAAAATATTTTAACCCAGACATGCCGCTGTTCATCGGCCAAGTCCTGTCCTTCTTTTGTTTTTTCTGTAACAGTTCTATCGCATCGGACATGCGTTCATCGCGCGGAGCATTGCAGCTGCGGAAATAATCCAGCGCGCGGATGAAGTCATATTTCCAGCGGGGAGGGAATGGCATTGCCGTCATCTTTGCGTCGAAGATTTTTCCCGTTGTGTGTGATTTATACAAACGATGTGCCAGCAGGAATTCATGTCCACGGGCGCGGACTTGGCTAATTGCCTTTTTCTTTTCAGGGAAGAGACATTCGTATTCGTACAATCCTTCAAGTGCTGAGATCGTTGTATGAAACGATGAGTGGGTCGCGCCTTTGTAGGACTCGCAATTCCAGCCGCCATCGGTCATTTGCTGGTTGATCAAATATGAAGCAATGGAATGAACGTATTCATCTGGGTAGCGGAAATAGGCCAGCAGGGCGAGGATCATGCTCGTGACGCAGGTCTCGCTGTATTTCAAGGAATATGAAAAGAAATTGATGCCCCCGTCAGTATAAACACCTTTGTCGAGAAATATTTTGCAGGCCCGTTTTGCCTGTGGATGATTTTTCTGTAACCCGAGCAATCTCAAAGTCAGCATGGTATAGGTCGTGGATATCCACTTCGGGCCGTAGATCCCGCCGCCCCATGTTCCGCTTGAGTCTTGCAAGGCAAGTAATTTTGCGCCCCAGCCTTCTTTCGCGATCTTCTTGCGTTCGGATTCAATCTTTGCAGGGCTGGCGTTCAACAGGTCGCGCTGAACCTGCCAGCGGATGGATGGGTCGCCTTCGAGTAGCCAGGAAATAATTTCAGGTTTCATGTTAGAAAAGAGTTTTCAGATCAACAGTCGCAAAATATTTTCGATACGCAGATGTTTCATTGAGTATGCCTTTCAACGCAATGAATAATTCAGCTTGCAAGTATGGATTTTTCTCTTCTTTCACTACAGATAAACTAATTATATCTTCTTCAATACTGACAGAGAGTTGACCTCCCGCCGCCAACCAATCCAACCCGATCTGGATCGCGCTCTCGCGTGATGCCATTGCCGCCGCCAACTCATGGACAGTTGCCTTTCCGCCACGCTGGTTGATCGCATATTTGCATAAGCCCGCGAGTCGATTTAGATAATCTTCTGGCTTTTCTTCGGCGGGCGGAATTGCGAATATAGAAATCGTTCTCGGCTTGACGATCTCCAAAACTTTTCGCAAGTCAACTGGCGATGGGGGAGTTGTGTAGATCGCGAAATCATCGGACTGATGTAGATCGAAACGCGATTTTCCTTTTGATTTCTCTGCGCCTTCAGCCCAAATCAGAGTTGCAGGTTTCAGGTTTAAAGTTGAAGGTTGCAGGCGCAAATCCCGAATCTCGATTTTCGAAGGTCGAATTTCAACTTGCTTTTCCTCATCGCGTATGACTCTGAACTCTTCAAATTGCAATGTGACCTGTTTCTGTCCGCGATAACTACTGGCACGCAGGGAGTATGCAATATCAAATTTGCTTTCTGATTCTGGAAGTTCTTCGCCCGCGCCGCCCCACCATAAAATGCTTTGTGTATTTCCAGATTCATCTTCTATATTTAGGCGCAGATGTTCCTTTGTTTTCCCAATTGTTGAAGCCGCTTTCATTGTCACATTGCGTGAAGCCAGGGTCAGTGACGGATTTCCCGCCCCGAAAGGCGCGAGCATTTCCAATGATTCAGCGAGGGAAATATTGATTTCGCCCAAACCAAGCCAGGCGTCGATTTGAAGCGTGGGCTCCTCGCGCACTACTTCGCCGAGTTGTTTTTCAATCGCTTTGCCAAGTCCCTTGCGGAATTCGGTTAATTTATCCGCATCAAAAGACATGCCCGCCGCCATGGGATGTCCGCCGAAACTGCGCAGGATATTTTTTTGCGTGGCGATGGCTTCGGTGATATGCAGCCCTTCAATCGAACGGGCTGACCCGCGCATGATGCCGTCTTCCGATTCATTTAAGAGAATGGCGGGCTTGTGATAACGGTTAACGAGTTTATTGGCGACAATTCCCACCACGCCGCCAGGCCAGCCGCGATTGGATAACACGATGACAGGTTCATTGAGCAGGTCGGGATTTTCACGCAACTGTGCTTCCGCCGCCTGGTAGACATTGCTTGTCAGTAACCTGCGTTGCGCGTTCAATCCTTCAATTTGCGCGGCGAGCACTCGCGCGCGCGCGGGGTCTTGTGTCAGCAATAATTCCACGGCTGGATTCGCGTCACCCAAACGGCCAAGCGCATTCAAGCGCGGCGCAAATGTAAAGCCGATGGTTTCTTCTGTCAGCGTTTCGAGATTGGTGCCCGATAATTCAGCAATGACTTTCAAGCCGAGCCGATTTGTATTTCGTAATACCTGAATTCCCTTTTGTGCGAGAGAACGCGTTTCACCTTTGAGCAAGGCAACATCGGCGATGAGTCCGAGGGCGACGAGGTCAAGCAAATTATCTGACCGTAGACCGTTGACGGTTGACCGTGTTTCACCGTCCACCGTCCATCGTCCATCGTCCAACAACGCTTCCGCCAATTTATACGCAACACCCACCCCTGCTAAATTTGAAAGTAAATGATCTTTTGGTAATTGCTTGGGATTAATAATTGCTTTTGCGTTTGGAAGTGTCTCGCCCAAATCGTGATGATCTGTAATGACCACATCTACGCCGCGCGAGTTGGCGTAATCAACAGCTTCATGCGCCGTGATGCCTGTATCGCAGGTGACGATCAACTTTGCGCCGTTATCAATGATCGGCTTGAGCGAGAAAACGTGAACGCCGTGACTCTCCCTGCCGCGCACAGGAATGTAATAGACCACATTCGCGCCAAGCGTTTGAAACGTTTGCACCAGCAATGCCGTGGATGTTTGCCCGTCCACATCAAAATCGCCCCACACGCAGATCATCTCTTTGTTATGGATTGCCCGCCAAATACGTTCCACTGCGGATTCAATATTTGGAAATGGCGTAGATGGGGTTGCATCTGGATGTAAAAACGCTTCGGCTTCGACGGGGGAGCTGATCCCGCGTCGGAGCAGAGTCTGCGCGATAAGCGGAGGCAGGTTCAGGTCCGCGAAAGAGGCGGGGATGTTTACGGGGTGGGGGTCAAGCCAGCGAGTCATAAAATAGAACCATCCTCAAGATGGTGCTATTTTAGCAGTTACTTCTCTTTATCAGGAGTAAATATCTCTTCGATCTTTAACTCGAACAATGTTGCGATCTTGAAGGCCAGCGGCAGGCTGGGATCATATTTTTCGGTCTCGATTGCATTCACAGTTTGCCGTGAGACGTTGAGGTGATCTGCCAGGTCAGCCTGTGACCAATTCCGTTCCGCGCGCAGAACTTTCAAACGATTTTTCATTGGTATTTCTTCCAGAAATATCCAAGACTGATGCCCCATAAAAAGAACATAATGGGGAGTATCCAGATGGTGGGGAATTTAGGGAATCCAATGTTTTCAAGGAACCCATAACTGAATGTGATGAGTCCTGTTGTGATGGCGGAGAATGTGACAGCGTTCAATTGAACCAGTTGTTGAAGTTCGTCGCTATCTCCCAGCGCCCGCAGGATGGCGATGATCACAAAAATAATTGGAACGACAGGGATAAGTGAAATGACGATCTGCACACTCATCGGGAAATCAATGATCTTGATCGCCAGTGTGCTTGCCAGCAGCGTAATCACATAAGCTCCCATTGATAGGAAAAACTCTTTGTAATATCGTTTTTGGACTTGATTTTGATTCACTATTCTCTCCTTTGATAAATTTATGCGTGCTATTTTTTATCGGACTTATCGTTATTTTTCCTAGACATGCCTGCGCCAATCGCTGCTCCTATTGCGATGCCGATCCCGATTCCCATCCCCATGTTATCTAGTGCCACGCCGATGCCCGCGCCGATTGCGATTCCAATTGCGATAGCCGTGCCCATGTTAAGTTTTTTCATTGTTATCTCCATATTTTGTGTAAGGTTTACTTGACTTTTGACAGTATAAAACACCCTTGACTTAAAGTCAAGGGTGTTTGACATAATTATTTAGAAGGCTGTACGATACAACGGTTCAAACCTTGCAGTGAAGTGTCTCAGCAATTCTGGCGCGTAGGTGAATTTATATCCACGCACAGATGATGCGCGTGATTTAATTCTTGCCGCGCAATCGGCCACATAGTCCATGTGACTTTGGGTGTAGGTGCGGCGCGGAATGGCGAGACGCAAAAGCTCCAGCTTGGGAAATATCATTTTGCCAGAATCAGGATCGGGGTAGGCAAACATGACCGAGCCGATTTCCACTCCACGAATTGCGCCTTCACGGTAGAGTTCCACGCACAATGCCTGACCAGGGAATTCGCTTTGTGGGATGTGCGGCAAGACAGAGGCGGCGTCGAGATAAACAGCGTGTCCGCCTGCGGGTTGGATGGTTGGGATGCCCGCATCGTTGAGACGCGCCGCGAGATACGCAGTCTGCGAAAGGCGATACGCGAGATAGGCTTCGTCCAGCCCTTCATACAAACCAACTGCCATCGCTTCGAGATCGCGGCCAGCGAGTCCGCCGTAGGTGGGGAAGCCTTCGCGCAGGATCAATTCATTTTTTACATTTTGGAAAAGCGCCTCATCGTTTACGCACAGCAGCCCGCCGATGTTGACAATTGCATCCTTCTTCGCACTCATCGTCATGCCGTCAGCCAGCGCGTACATCTCGCGCGCAATATCGATCACAGATTTATTTTCGTAACCCTTCTCGCGCAATTTGATGAAGTACGCATTCTCGGCATAGCGGGCGGAATCAATGAAGAATGGGATTTGATTCTCGCGATAGACAGCTGCGACCGCTTTGAGATTTTCCATCGAAACGGGCTGACCGCCTCCTGCGTTGTTTGTGACTGTTACCATCCCGAAGGGGATTTTCTCCGCCCCGACCTTTTGAATGAAGGCGCGCAGCTTGGCAATATCCATGTTGCCTTTGAACAGATGCGGATTGTTGATGTTGAACGCTTCTTCGATCACAAGGTTGGTCGGGCGTCCGCCGCGCGCGCGGATGTTGGCATCGGTCGTGTCGAAGTGCATGTTGCTTGGAACATACATCCCAGGCTTCACCAAACACGCAGACAAGATATTTTCTGCGGCGCGTCCCTGATGGGTTGGGACAAAAAACTTGAAGCCGAAAATATCCTCCACAGCCGCTTTCAAACGATGGAACGAGCGCGCCCCCGCATATGACTCATCGCCGCGCATGATGGCAGCCCATTGCTCGGAACTCATCGCGCCTGTGCCTGAGTCTGTCAAGAGGTCAATGAAGATGTCTTCGGCTTTCATTGAGAATAAGTTATAGCCCGCCTCTTTCAGCGCGGACTCGCGTTCCGCGGGCGAGATCAGGCGGATGGATTCAACTACTTTGATTCGAAACGGTTCGGGGGGATAGGGGTGTGTCATTTGGTCTCCTGTGATTTGAGTATGCGTCAAATTTTGGGTAGCGAGCCTGACGCGCGTTGCGCGTCATTCGGTCTCCAATGACTTGGTGATTTTACTTCAAATAAAAAACCTCCGAGGTCTTTAAGACCTCGGAGGTTTGGGGGTTCCGACTGCCACTTGTTTAGAACAAATACCCTCTCGCTTTCCAATATTGCCAGTCTTCGACGGCTTGCTTGGTTTCTTTATCTGTTTTCAGCGGTTTGAGTTGCGCGAGCGGAACGCCCATTTTACGTCCCATCCATTCGATGAGGACAAAGAAGTCGCCGCCGAGATTTTCGTCTGCGTCTATAAGTTCAAGGGTGGTGACTTTTTCTCCTTTGCGAAGCGGGGAGATTTTCATTTCTTCGATACACTCCTCTTCAAATGGACATGCAAGATTATCTTGTAAATAAGTCAGCCAGCCGACCATGACTTCTTCGCTGCCGTAGGCGTCTACAGTAACTTCGTTGGCAATGCGTTCTTCTCGTGCTTTGTTTTCGGGGATTTGTTTCATGTTATCTCCTGTCAAACCGTCCACGAATTTTTCACGAATGCACGAATATGCCGACTCTCATTCGCGGACGGTCTTCGCGCGGTCTTTACTTCTTTATCGCATTATCTCGCCCAATTCGTTGGACAGGCTTTATGTCCCTGCCAGGGAAGACTCTCCGATATTCCAATCTTCTGCGCCCAAAGTTGAATAACAGCGCCACAGGCGCGCCAGTGGCTTTCAAATAATTGATGATCTGCGCCAGTTCGTCATTGGTCAGTTGATGAC
>JABFSL010000032.1 GCA_013140605.1 Anaerolineales bacterium | reverse complement strand
CTTCAATGACTTGTCCGTTCTGGACGGTGTGGATATCAATCGTCATGGTCTTGAACGACTTTGTACCGTTGGTTTCCACACCCATGAAATTTCCGTTTGGCGTGCCAGAGGCGAGGCTGCGGACAACCACCTGATTGCCTTCCTGAATCATTTCCTGGATTTCCCATTTTAGGTCGGGGACGAGTTTCCAGAAGAACTGGATCTGCCCAATGAGTTGTTCCTTGCCTTTGGTATCGGTCGAACCCTTCGACTGGAAGCTGTCCGCCAGGATTTGACTCATCTTCTCTGCGACCTTGGTGTCCGCGTTAACGGTAAGGCATTGGGTATAGAAGGGGGCTACGATATCTTTCAGGTTTTCCATTTTTCTCTCCTTGAGTTGTGGTAGAATTTATGTGACTAATCACGTAACTCTGATTATATGTGCGTGAGCACGCATTTGTCAAGAGAAAATAAGGAGATTTTATGGGCTTTTCACAGATAGAACAAGATGCCTGGGGCGGTTTTCTCGGCGCGTATGCTTATATCAATCGCATCGTAGAAGAGGATTTGCAGGAACATTCCCGCATCACTCATGTGGAGTTTGAGGTTTTGCTGCGGCTTTCGTGGGAGGAAAGTCACCGCCTGCGGATTCAAGACTTGGCCGCGCAAAGTATTCTCACGCGCAGCGGGGTGAGCCGCGTGGTGGAGCGGCTTGAAAAAGCTGGGCTGGTAAAACGTGAAGAAGCCAGCGAAGATCGTCGCGGCGCGTATGCTGTGCTGACTGATGAAGGCGCTGCCAGATTCCAAAAGGCGGCACAAGCTCATATGTCTTTTGTGCGGCAGAAATTTCTCAGCTTGTTCAATGATGAAGAGCTGAAGCAAATGTCGGGTTATTGGAAGCGGTTGGAGAATCAAGATCGAGAAGAATAACAAAACAGTCCCTTGTCATGAAAACAAGGGACTGCTGCTATATGGAATAAATTGAATTGCTAATACCTTCCGTTGATTCCTTGCACCGCCTGAAAACTTTGAAAGGCCAGCAGTCCAAACAGAATCGCCATGTAAGTACTGCGTAGAAACACCAGACCCGCGAATGCGACTGCCGCGCCTGAAATCACCGAAACCCAAAGCGATGTGCGTAATCCATTTAATGGATCAGTTTGGATCAGGATATATCTGGAAACGTTGCCGCCATCCAATGGGTGAACAGGCATCAGGTTGATGAAGCCCCAAAAGATGCTGATCCAAAGCAAGTCCATGACAAGCGAGTTTAAAATTTCCCCGCCCACTGGGAGAAAAACGATGGGAAAGGGAATGAACCCAAATATAAAATTAGGGATGATCGCTCCTCCCAATGCAACGGAAGCAGCCAGAACAAGACCAGCGAATAGAAACCCGGCCAAGGGGCCAGCTAGTGAAATGAAAATTTGCTGATTGGCCGTGATCGCAACGTTTGCGTATCCGCCGCCCCATGAAATGGATTCTGGAACAGTGAGACCGCCCGAAAAATGAAGGATGATCTGCGAGCCTTGTCCATAGCGGCGCATGGCGAATGCATGTCCCAATTCGTGGATGAGGATGGAAACAAAGATCGCGATTATCCAGGTCAGTAGGCCAATGACGCTGTTGGATGATGAGCCGAACAAAATGGCGATCAACCAAAATAGCGGATGAACGCGGACTGGAATTCCAGCAATCGAGAATCGAAGATCAAAACGGGTGGGGGGAGGAACTTGAAATAGAAACATGAGTTTGTGTTTTCCTTTTATTTAGATTGCATAATGATATATGTGATTAATCCCAAAACAGTCAATGCGATACCCGCCATTCCAAGCGGACCAGGCCATGCACCGCTTAGAAAAATAATTTCACCAAAAAGCGAAAAGACAACTTCAAGGGATTGCGTCGCATCCACCGCGGCGATCTCGTACGGTTCGCGGCATAAATGCCTAGCATATAAAAAAAGTGTAGTGGCGATCACGCCAGAAAATAATGCCACCAAAGCTGTGCTGATCAATTGTCCAGTGGAGGGGGCGGGGGGAGATGTAAACAGGAGAATCACCATCCAAAACGGGAGCGAGCCCAGGGTTAAGAGAAGAACGCGCGCAAATCCATTTTCCAAAATGGGATGTTGAATGTGCGGGATGCGTTTGCTGTTTCCCATCCGAGCTTCCCAAACAAGTTGATTTCCGATTGGGTAGGCAAATGCCGCGATCAAGACTGGCAGCGCGCTGTAGATCAAAGTTTTTGGTTCGGTGAGCGAGACGTGTTCAATATTGACAAGTACGATGCCGATGAAGATCATCCCGATCAATACCAGGCCTTTGGTTGGAACTTTTCTGCCGAAGAAAATTAAAACTATTGGAGTGGCAAGGATCGTTGTTTGCCAGGTGGTGGCCATGATCCAGCCTGCGGCGTAGCTCGCGCTGAAACTAATGAGTGAGTAAAAAACACCAAAGCCGATACTGCCCGCGATGATCCAGAACAGCCAATGTTGCAGGAAAATATTTTTAACTTCGACCAGCGCTTTTTTCCCTTGTGTTACAAGCAGGATCAAAATTAAAAAAATGAGCATGTAACCAAAACGCAAACTGGCCGTCCATGCCCAATGACCGCCCGCCAAACTCATGGCGCGGTTTAAAACAAATGTGCTGCTAAAAAATAAAGCCGCCAGACTTCCAATCGTGATCAGTCGCGCCATGTTATTTTGGTATCGGCAGTGTGTAGCCGCCGTCCACTACAATGGTTTGACCGACGATCATGGCTGCGGCGGGCGAGCAAAGAAATGCGACCACCTCCGCAACTTCCTCTGGCGTGATGAGTCTGCCCGCAGGAACCTGCGCGATAAATTTTTGCAGGATATTATCCTGACTGCCCATGGACGCGAAATGATTCAGCGCCTCAGTCTCAACGACGCCTGGTGACACGGCGTTGACATTGATTCCCTTTGAGATCAACTCGACACCCAGATAGCGGGTCAGCGATTCTAAAGCGGCTTTGCTCGCGCCGACCACAATGTAATCTGGCAGTACTCTCGTTGAGCCCGCGCTCGAAATGCTGACAATTTTTCCGCCGCCACGTTTCTCCATCAGCGCCGCAGCTCGTTGTGCTGAGAAAAGCAATGCGCGCGCATTGATATTCATCGTCCAGTCCCAGCCTTTGGGTTTCTGCTCCATCGCGGGGTGGTTATATCCCGAAGCCGCGTTGTGGACGAGAATATCCAAGCCGCCAAATTCCTTTTCCACTTCATCGAACAGGTGGGTGATGCCATCCAAATCCCCAACATCTGCTTTGACCAGTAATGCGCGGCGGCCTAGTTTTTCGATTTCGCGCGCAGTTTCTTCTCCTGAGGCGCGGTTGCGAAAGAAATTAATAATCACGTCCGCGCCGTGTTGCGCGAAATGCAGGGCAATAGCTTTGCCGATGCCGCGGCCAGAACCGGTGATGAGAGCGATCTTACTTATAAACAATTGTGTGGGCATAAATTAATTCTAGATTCCTTTGGTAATGGCAGTATAACATGCTGGATTTCAATGCCGAATAGCCCCACGATATCGTGGGGCTGTTCGGCATGATTTTGTTTGAAATTCTATATGATGAAAATATTTATAATCGCCCTGATCACAAATGTCGTAATGCCAGCCAAAATCATGACAATAGCAGACGACTGGCCATCTGCCAGATTTTGTAATAACTGATTGCCTTGACCAGGTTCGGAAATGCGCTGGAAAGGCAATCCGAAGCCCTGACGTATGTTGCCGGATGCCGCATGTTGAGGTCCGCCAACTATGCTAAAAATCCCGAACAGAATTACCAGGCCGCCCGCCCAGGAAAGCCCGTTGCTGTAGCCTGCCGGAGTCCAATGCCCAATCCACCAGCAAACTACTCCGGTTATGAATAGTACTATGATCTCAAAAATTGCCACCTGCATTGCAAAGTAGCCAACCAGCGAAAGATACCCGCCCGATTTCACATCAACCTCCTGCTTTGGAAAACTCGTCTATTTGTTGGAAAATACCCAATTCAGTTTCCATTATATCAATG